>NZ_JABWRG010000170.1:0-2412 GCF_014268825.1 Pseudomonas sp. SWRI51
AGCAGCCCTGAGGATTACCCTTGGGTTTTCAGGGCTGCTGCGCAGCCCAACGCGGGACAAGCCCGCTCGCCACAACTAACTATCGTTTCCCGCAGGATTGGGGCCAACCAGCAATGTTGCGGTTGGGCACCACCTCTGTGGGAGCAGGCGCAAGCCTGCGATGAGGTCGGTGCAGATGGCCCACACCCCATCGAACTTTCCCCCACCTGCACCAATCAGTTCCTTGAGTAACCCCTGCCCCTCACCGGCTTAAGGAGTACTCCAGTGCTGCGCGTTCTCTTCACCCTGCTGCTCGGCTGCCTGCTGAGCACCCACTTGCTTGCCGCCGACCCAGCCCCCGCCGAAGAGCAACCGGCAGAACCCGCCCCGGTGCTGCAAGGCGGCCTGCTCGGTGCACTGGCCGATGGCCTGGACAGCGCCGCCACGGACCTGGACCTGGACGCCCACCTGATGGACGCCTGGCGCCTGCGCGCCGACCGCGCCGCCAACGAGATGGAGCGCCTGGTCGATCGCCATTCCGGACACGATACCTGGTACCTGGCAGGTGATTTTCTGTTGCTGACGGTGACCTGGGCCGCCAGCTTCGCCCTGCTCACCTGCCTGGGCCGCGTGCTTTGGCGGCGCAGTATCGGCACCGCGATGTTGCGCCAGCGCCAGCGCGCCCAAGGCCTGCTCGGCTACCTGCTGCCCTATACGCTGCCGGCCCTCGCAAGCCTGCCGCTGACTCTCTACGCCAGCCGTTTTCTCGACCCCTCGATTGCCCGCGCCCTCGGCTTGAGCCTGGCGTATGCCACCAGCAGCGGCCTGTTCTCGACCTCGATCATCCTGTGCCTGATCACCCTGTTCGATGCGGGCCACAAACGCCGCGCAGTGGCCGCGATCCGCCGCCTGGCACCCCGCCCGCTCTTCATGATCGGCTTTCTGGCAGCCTGGAGCGATGCCCTGACCAGCCCACAGATCGCCAGGCAGCTGGGCGGCAATATCACCGCCAGCGTGGCGGTGTTCACCGGCCTTGCGGCTACCGCGATTTTCGCAACCTTGGTGCTGCGCCTGCGCCGGCCCGTGGCGCACCTGATCCGCAACCGCTCGCTCAAGGACCGCCTGCAACACCGCGCCGTACAGGAAACCCTGCGGATTTTCTCGGCGCTGTGGTACCTGCCGATCCTGCTGATGATTCTGGTCTCGGCGGTGCACCTGATCGGCGCGGGTGAAGAAAGCCAGAAGGCCCTGCAAAATGCCCTTTTGACCACTGTGCTGCTGGTGGCGGGGGTATTTGCCAGCACCGTATTGCAGCACCTGCTGGCGCCACGCCAAACCGACGCCAATACGCGCGTGCGCCCCTACAAGGAACTGCTGCGCTCACTGGCCCATGCGCTGCTGCGCATCAGCATGGCCGTGGCGTTTATCGAACTGCTCGGGCGCATCTGGGGCTTTTCGGTGTTCGATTTTGCCCTGCGCAATGCGCTGGGTCGGGCGATCAGCGACTCGCTGTCGAGCATCGGCCTGATCCTGCTGGTCACCTGGCTACTGTGGGTGGTGCTCGACACCGCCATCCAGGAAGCGCTCAAACCAGCGGTCGGGCGCAGCAAAGCCCGCCAGCCGAGCACCCGGGTGCGTACCATCCTGCCCATGCTGCGCAACGCCGTTAAGGTGATTCTGGTGGTGATCTGCACCATCACCACCATGGCCAACCTCGGCATCAACGTCGCACCGTTGCTGGCCGGCGCCGGGGTGATCGGCCTGGCCATCGGCTTCGGTTCGCAGCAACTGGTGCAGGATGTGATCACCGGGTTGTTCATCCTGATCGAAGACACCATCTCCATCGGCGACTGGGTGGTGCTCGACTCAGGCCACGCCGGCACTGTCGAGAGCCTGACCATCCGTACCCTGCGCCTGCGCGACGGCAAGGGCTTCGTGCATTCGGTGCCGTTCGGGCAGATCAAGGCGGTCACCAACCAGTCGCGGCAGTTCGCCTATGCGTTCTTCTCGGTGCAGTTCACCTATGACAGTGACGTCGATACCTCGCTTGGGCTGATCCACGAGGTGGGCCAATCGATCAGCGAAGACCCGCTGCTGCGCATCAACCTGCAAGGGCCGTTGCAAGTGTTCGGGGTGGACCGCATGGACCTCAACGGGTTTGTCCTGACCGCGCAGTTCCGCACCATATCGGGTGGGCAGTATGCGGTCAGCCGTGCCTTCAACGAGCGCCTGAAAAAACGCGTGGACCAGACCGCCAATGTCAGCTTTGCCCAGGTGTACCCGCTACCGCTGCAAGTGCCAGCCTGATGACCCGAGGGGGATTTGTGCAACCTGTACCGGCCTCATCGCAGGCTCGCGCCAGCTCCCACAGAGATCGCGCAAAGTCGCAATATTGAGGCCTTGCCCAGATCCTGTGGGAGATTCTATGGTTTT
>NZ_JABWRG010000171.1:0-2334 GCF_014268825.1 Pseudomonas sp. SWRI51
ATGGCGATGGTGGATCCACCATCGCCATCGCGGGGCAAGCCCGCTCCCACGACTACGGTTTGATCAAGGGGCGAACGGCAGTTCGCGCTTGTGCTGGGTCTTGCGGTAGTGGGCAATGATGATTTCAGCCGCTGCCGGGTCAACCGGCAAGCCTTGCAGGAAATCGTCGATCTGCTGGTAGGTCACGCCGTGGGACGCCTCGTCCGGCTTGCCCGGCTCCAGGTCTTCGAGGTCGGCAGTCGGTACCTTTTCCACCAGCGCCTCAGGCGCACCAAAGCTGCGCGCAATCGCCCGCACCTGGTTTTTCACCAGCCCGCTCAGCGGCGCCAGGTCGCAAGCGCCATCACCGAACTTGGTAAAGAAGCCCATCACTGCTTCGGCGGCATGGTCGGTGCCGATCACCAGCCCCGCACGGGCGCCGGCGATGGTGTACTGAGCAACCATGCGCGTACGCGCCTTGACGTTGCCCACCACGAAATCCACCAAGGTTGGCGAGCCGTTTTTCAGCTCCTGCACCTCGGCCGCCAGTGCGCGCACCGCCGGGGCGATGTCGATGGTGTGGGTTTCGTCGGGCTTGATTACCTCCAGGCAGGCCTGGGCGTCGTGCTCGTCGTGCTGCACCTGGTACGGCAGGCGCACGGCGATGAAGGCATAGGCCTGGTCCCCGGTCTCGGCGCGCAGCTCGTTGATGGCGCGCTGGGCGAGCAGGGCGGCGGTCAGCGAATCGACGCCGCCACTGATGCCCAATACCAGGGTCTTGAGCCGGGCATTGGCCAGGCAATCCTTGATGAACGCCACGCGCCGGGCCACTTCCTGACCCAGGGCAGCGGCGTCTGCGAACGGCGGCTGCACCTTGAGCGCCTGGGCAATCTCTTGCTGAACGGCTTGCATGGGTTACTCCTTGCTGGGGACGTTGAAAACGTGACGCATATAGGTGACGAAGTTGTGGTCACGACACTGGGTCTTGGCGGCCTCGTCGGAAATCTTCGCCACCGGCGCGCCATTGCAGTCGGTCATTTTAAGCACGATGTTCATCGGTGCCACGCCTGGGATATCGCAGGTCAGGTTGGTACCGATGCCGAAGCTGACGTTGATGCGACCACGCAGGGCGCGGAAGATTTCCAGCGAGCGCGGCAGGTTCAGGCCATCGGAGAACACCAGGGTCTTGGTCATCGGGTCGATGCCCAGTTTCTGGTAATGGGCGATGGCCTTTTCAGCCCAGGCCACAGGTTCTCCGGAGTCGTGGCGCAGGCCATCGAACAGCTTGGCGAAGTACAGATCGAAGTCCTTGAGGAACGCATCCATGGTGATGCAGTCGGTCAGGGCAATGCCCAGCAGGCCTCGGTATTCGCGCACCCAGCAGTCCAGCGCGGCAATCTGGCTGTCGATCAACCGCGGGCCTAGTTGCTGGTGGGCCATGAACCATTCGTGGGCCATGGTGCCCAGCGGCTTGATGTCGAGCTTCCAGGCAAGGTCGACGTTGCTGGTGCCCACGAAGCGGCCCGGGAAGTCATCGCGCAGCACTCGGACCACTTCCTCCTGCACGCGGCTGGAAAAACGCCGGCGGGTGCCGAAGTCGGCCACTTGGAGTTCGGCCAGCTCATCGTCGCTGGCATTCGCCCCCAGCCAGTCGAACTTGCGTTGCAACTGGTCGCGGGCCTCTGAAAGCCGCATGTAGGGGTGCAGGTGGCGGTTGCGCACTTCGCTGATGATGGCCAGCAGCGGCACTTCGAACAGGATCACATGCAGCCATGGGCCTTTCAGGCGCAGGAACAGCTGGTCGTTTTCGATGCCGATGTGCACATAGCGCAGGTTGAAGCGGAACAGCCGCAAAAAGCGCAGGAAGTCTGGCTTGAGAAAGCTGATGCGTTCGAGGAAGGCGAGCTGGCCGTCGTCCAGGGTCAGCTCGCACAGTTGTTCGAGCTGGTGGCGGATTTCGCCGAGGTAGGGGCGAAGGTCTTCGCCGTTGCGGCAGCGCATTTCCCATTCGACGTCGGCGTCTGGGTAGTTGTGCAGCACGCCCTGCATCATCGTCAATTTGTAAAAGTCGGTGTCTAGCAGGTTGTGCACGATGCGCTGGGCGAATGCGCTCTCGCTCATCAGGGGACGCTCCAAAGCGGGCAATGGCGGCTATTGTGCCAGTCTTTGGCCTTGCTGTGGCTGTTCCAGCCTCATCGCAGGCTGGCGCCAGCTCCCACAAGAGAGCGCGCTCAACCGCAACGTTGCTGGTTGGACCCAATCCTGTGGGAAATGATGGAGAGTCGTGGCGAGCGGGCTTGTCCCGCGTTGGGCTGCGCAGCAGCCCTGAAAACCCCAGGGGCTGCTGCGCAGCCC
>NZ_JABWRG010000172.1:0-2050 GCF_014268825.1 Pseudomonas sp. SWRI51
GCCGGCGCCTCAGGCGTGCGTAGCACCTGCGCCTCGATCAGCTGCTGGATGCTCTGATCCAGCGGGTACTGCTCGGCAGTCGCGTTCCAAGTCAGCAGGGTGCGCTCACGCTCGGCAGTGCCCAGCAACGGCAGCTCTGCCACGGCTTGCTCAGGCTGGGCGACGATGCCCTGCAACAGGTTGGTGAAATGCTCGGCCATGCGCTCGACGGTCGCGTGGTCGAACAGGTCGGTGGCATAGATGAACGAGGCTTCAAGCCCCTGTAGGGACTCGCGCGTCTCCAGGGTCAAATCAAGCTGTGCGACCTCGGTGGCGCTGTCTAATGCCTCGATCTGCAACTCGCCGAGCTTCGCCCCGCTGGCCGCGCCACGGCCAGCCGTCTGGTGGTTGAACATGACCTGAAACAACGGGTTGAGCCCCAAGGTGCGCTCCGGCGCCAAGGCCTCGACCAACTGCTCGAACGGCAGTTCCTGATAGGCCTGGGCATCCAGTGCGTGTTGGCGTACCTGGCGCAGCAGCTCGATGAACGGCTGCTCACAGATGACGTGCGCACCGATCACCTGGGTGTTGACGAAGTAGCCGATCAGGCCCTCGGTTTCGACCCGATTGCGGTTGGCACTGGGCACACCGATACGGATATCGTCCTGCCCGCTGTAGCGGTGCAGCAAGGCGTGGAACGCGGCCAGCAGCACCATGAACGACGTGCAGCCTTCAGTCCGTGCCAAGGCCTGCAGGCCCTGAGCCAAGGCTGTCGGCAGGCTGAGGTTGTGGCGTGCCCCCCGGTAGCTAGGCTGCGCCGGGCGCGAACGGTCCAGCGGCAGCTCCAGCACCGGTTGCTGTTTGCCTAGCCGCTCCGTCCAGTAGGCCAGTTGGCGCTCACGCTCGCCGGCCTCCATCCAATGGCGCTGCCACAACGCATAGTCCGCGTACTGAATCGGCAGCGGCGCCAGCGCAGGCGGCTGGCCACGGCTCAGGTCGGCGTACACGGCAATCAGCTCGGCGACCATCAGTTGCATCGACACGCCGTCAGAAACGATATGGTGCTGGGTCAGTATCAGTACCTGGTCGTCGGCCGCCATTTCCAGCAGACGTACCCGCAGCAAAGGCCCGTTGGCCAGGTCGAAGGTGCGGCGGGTTTCCTCGGCCACCTTGGCGTGCAAGCCGGCCTCATCGAGCGGGCCCACGTGCTCGCGGGCAATCAGCAGGCGCGCCTCGGGCTCGATCACCTGCAGTGGACGCGCCTGATCGAAGACAAAGCGCGTGCGCAGCGTCTGGTGGCGTTGCAGCAGATGGTCGAACGCCCCTTGCAGCGCTTGGCGGTCCAACCGGCCCCGCAGGCGCAAGGCCATGGGGATATGGTAGGCGCTGCTGTCGGGTTCTAGCTGCCAGAGGAACCACTGGCGCTCCTGGGCATAGGACAGCGGTAGCTGCTCGAAGGCCGATTGGACCTCAGGGATAGGCAGGTTGGCGGGCGATACGCCTTCGGCCTGCATTTTCTCCAGGTATAGCGTGCGCTTGTCCAGAGGCAACGTGATGAAACGGCGGGCAATCCGCGCAGCGACGGTGCTGTCCATCACAGCCCCTCCATATCGTCGAGCAGGTCTTCCAGGCGGCTCAGGGTCGAAGCCTGGACCGGTGCACCAGTGGCCTGCAGTTGATTGACCAGAGCTTCGAGCACCGGATACTGGAACAGCAGTTGCGGGACCAGTTTCAGCCCCAGTTCAAGTTGAATTCGCGACACGATATTGATCACCAGCAGGGAATGCCCGCCCAGTTCGAAGAAGTTGTCGGTCAGGCCGACCCGCTCAAGCCCGAGCACTTGCGCCCAGATCGCCGCCACCTGGCACTGCAGTTCGCTGTGCGGCGCCACGTATTCGCGCTGCGATTGCGCGGCGTCCACGGCAGGCAGCGCCTTGCGGTCTAGCTTGCCGTTGGGTGAAAGCGGCAGTGCATCGAGCGCCAGCCATTGGTTGGGCACCATGTAGTCCGGCAGGCCGCGACGCAGGTGTTCGGCCAATTGGGCTTGCCAGCCGTCCACTTCGCCGGCCAG
>NZ_JABWRG010000173.1:0-1928 GCF_014268825.1 Pseudomonas sp. SWRI51
GCGGCGATCTGGGCGCAAGTGCTCGGGCTTGAGCGGGTCGGCCTGACCGACAACTTCTTCGAACTGGGCGGGCATTCGCTTCTGGCCACCCAGGTGTTCTCGCGGCTGCGTGAACAGGGTATCAATGCGCCGCTGCTGACACTGTTCGAGCGATCCACCTTGCAAGGTTTCGTGGCCGCCTTGCCTGCGCCGGGGGCGGTGCAGGGGGCGCCGGCCATGGTCGCAGGCCCGCGTAGCGGGGCATTGCCGGTGTCCTATGCGCAGCAGCGGCAATGGTTCCTCTGGCACCTGGACCCGCACAGCAGCGCCTACCACATCCCGATGGTGCTGCGCCTGCGCGGGGTGCTGGATACCGCTGCGTTGCAGCACAGCTTCGATGCACTGGTCGAGCGCCACGAAGCGCTGCGCACCCGCTTCCTCGAAAGCGCTGAAGGCATCGTGCAGGTGATCGACGCCCCGACTGCGGTGGCCATTGCCTTTGAAACCCAGGCTGACGAGCAGACGCTGCAAGCGCGCATCGCGCAAGAGATCCGACGCCCCTTCGACCTGGCGAGCGGACCATTGTTGCGGGTGTGCTTGCTGCAGTTGGCTGCCCAGGATTACGTGCTCGTGCTGACCCAGCATCACATCGTCTCCGATGCGGCGTCCATGCAACTGATGGTCGGTGAGTTGATCGAAGGCTACGCCAGCCACTGCAAAGGCGATGCAACGCCGCTGCCGCCACTGGCGCTGCACTATGCCGACTATGCACGCTGGCAGCGTGAGTGGATGGATGCCGGTGAACGTGAGCGGCAACTGGCCTATTGGGTGGCACAACTGGGCCATGACCAGGAGCTGCTGGCCCTACCGCTGGACCATGCGCGCCCGGCCGAGCAAAGCCACCGCGGCGCCCAGCTTGACCTGCAGGTGGCGCCGGCGCTGAAGGCCGGCCTGGACAGCCTGGCCCGTCGCCAGGGCACCACCCTGTTCATGGTGTTGCTGGCCTCGTTCCAGGCGCTGCTGCACCGTTACAGCGGCCAACCTGACATCCGTGTGGGTGTGCCGGTGGCTAACCGCAATCGGGTCGAGACCGAGGGCCTGATCGGTTTCTTCGTCAATACCCAGGTGTTGCGCGCGCAGGTCGAGCCACGGCAAGCGTTTACCGCGCTGCTGCACCAGGTACGTGATGCCGCGCTCGGCGCCCAGGCCCATCAGGACCTGCCGTTCGAGCAACTGGTCGATGCCCTGGCGCCGACCCGCAGCCTCAGCCACAGCCCGTTGTTCCAGGTGATGTTCAATCACCAGGCAGCCGCCGTTGCCGCCGTGCGGGATGTGCCAGGGCTTGCGGTCGAGGCGCTGGCGCTGCCTACCGACAGCACGCAGTTCGACTTGAGCCTGGACACCTGCGAGACCGGCCAGGGGCTGAGCGCCTCGCTGATCTATGCAACCGACCTGTTCGAACCGACCAGCATCGCCCGACTTGGCGAGCATTGGCTGAGCCTGCTGCAGGGGATTGTCGCCCAGCCAGAACAGGCTGTGGCCGAGCTGCCGTTGCTAGGCGCTGCCGAGCGTGAGCGCACGCTGCTGACTTGGAACGCGACGGCCGAGCAGTACCCGCTGGATCAGAGCATTCAGCAGCTGATTGAAGCCCAGGTAGTGCGTACTCCGGACGCGCCGGCGCTGGCTTACGCTGACACCACGCTGAGCTATGCCCAGCTCAATGCCCGCGCCAACCGCCTTGCGCATCGTCTGATTGCGCTGGGTGTCGGTCCGGATGTGTTGGTGGGCATTGCCGTTGAACGTTCGGTGGAAATGGTGGTGGGCCTGCTGGCGATTCTCAAGGCCGGTGGCGCCTATGTACCGCTGGACCCGGAATACCCGCAGGACCGCCTGAGCTACATGATTGAAGACAGCGGCGTTGAGCTGCTCTTGACCCAGAGCCACGTGGC
>NZ_JABWRG010000175.1:0-1760 GCF_014268825.1 Pseudomonas sp. SWRI51
AACGTTGGTGGTGCACTGCAGGCCGGTGGCGATGCCAGCGTGACCGCCGGTGCCAGTTTGCTGATCGTCTCCGCCGAAGAGAAGGACAGCAGCAGCGCGGTATTCAAGAAATCGAGTTCCAGCTACAGCCGGGTCACCCAACATCGCAGTGATGTGCAAGTGGGTGGCAGCCTCACGGCCACTGCAGGCGGTGATCTCTCAGTGCTCGCCAGCACTGTCAAAGCCGGTAAAAATCTGGAACTTTCTGCCGGGGGTAATTTGAGTGTCGCTTCAGCGGCCAACGAGCTACATACCGAGTATCACAGCAAGCGTCGAGGAAAGAAGGTAAATCAGCAAGACGATACAGTTCGTCAGCAATCATCTGTGATCGAGGCCGGGGGCGATCTATACGTCGACGCCGGCAATAATTTGAGTATTACCTCCAGTCATTTGAAGTCGGGTGGCGAGGCCTACCTGTACGCGGGGGAGGAGCTTTCGTTAGAGGCGGCGCGGGACAGCGACTACCACCTTTACGACTACAAGAAGAAGGGCAGCCTCGGTAGTAAGAAGACCCAGCGCGATGAAGTGACCGATATCAAGCACATTGGCAGCACCATCACTACGGGTGGTGACCTGACGCTTGTGAGTGAAGGCAACCAGCTGTACCAAGCGGCAAAGCTCGACAGTGGCAATGACATCACGCTGGACAGCGGCGGCAGTATTACCTTCGAGGCAGTCAAGGATCTGCATCAGGAAAGTCACGAGAAGAGTAAAACCAGTTGGGCTTGGACTTCCGCTGAGGGCAAGGGCACGACGGATGAAACCCTGCACCAAAGCCGACTGATCGCCAAAGGTGATCTGGTTATTCAGGCAGTGGATGGCTTAAAGATTGATCTTAAGGAGGTCACCCAACAGTCCGTCAGTCAGACCATAGACGCGATGGTCAAGGCAGACCCTAGCTTAGCTTGGCTGAAGGAGATGGAACAGCGCAACGATGTCGATTGGCGAAGAGTGAAGGAGGTACACGACTCCTTCAAGTACAAACATTCTTCTCTGGGCGGACCGGCCGCAATGATCATTGCGATCGTCGTCACCTACCTTACGTGGGGCGCTGGTTCTGGACTGGCTGGCCTTGCACAAGGGACTTGGCAGGCCGCAGTAGCAGATACCATTACGAGTGCTGTCTTGTCGAATGCTGCCACTAGCACGATCAATAACCGCGGCGACTTGGGCGCTGTAGTTGAAGATGTTACTTCTCCAGAGGCCATTCGGGGCTATATCGTTGCAGGCATTACGGCTGGGCTTACAAAAGGGCTCTTTGATGGAATACTAAAAACAAATACAGATCCGCTCACCAAAGCTATTAAGGTTGACCTCACCAGCCTGGAAGGGATCGGCCGTTTTGCTGGCAACCAAATCTTGCAAAACGGAACATCTACGATCCTTGATCGCGCTCTAGGTGGAGATAGCTCGTTGAGCAGTATCTTGCGTAGCAGCGTCGCCAGTACTTTCGCTGCTGTCGGTTTCAACTGGGTGGGCGATCAGACCAGTCCCGATAAATGGGACCTGAAAGACGGTAGCGTCGCAAAAGTTGGCCTGCATGCCATAATGGGCGGTCTCGCGGCGGAGGCTGCTGGTGGTGATTTCAAAACCGGCGCCTTGGCTGCTGGCGTTAACGAACTGCTAGTCGACGCTCTAGCCAAACAATACAGCGAGATGCCCAAGGAGGAAAGAGACAGGCTTTTGGTAATGAACTCCCAAGTAATAGGAGTTCTTACGGC
>NZ_JABWRG010000176.1:0-1682 GCF_014268825.1 Pseudomonas sp. SWRI51
TCCACAACCAGCTTCTCGAAGTCGCCGCCGTCAGCCTTATCCACAGTGACGCTGAGTTTCTCAGCATCGATGTAGACATCGTCAGCCGGCGCATCGATGGAGATGCTGTTCTCGGTTTGGCCTTTGGCAATGGTGATGGTTTCGCCATTGCTCAGCTTGATGGTCACATCGCTGCCAGCTGGGTTCGACAAAGTGGCGGTGTAGGTGATCTTGCCACCTTCCGCGACTTCGCCAGTGGCGGTCAGCTTAAGCTCAGTGGTGTCTTCAGTGCCTGGACCTTGGGTCACGGAAGTAACTGGCTTACCTTCGCCAACGACTTTCTCGTAATTACCACCCGTAATTTCGTCGATGCTGTTGCTAACGTCCGGCTTGGTGTTATGGACGCTATTCGGCACGGTGTAGTCCACCGAACTCGACGACTGGCCAACCGGAATAGTGATGGTCTGGCCGTTGGCCAGTTTCACGACCAGGTCGCTACCAGTCACTTCGTGGTTTACCGAAGCGGTGTAGGTAATGGTGCCGCCTTCGGCTACCGAGTTATTGCTCGCAGTCAGGGTGACAGTCGACGTGTCGATGGTGTCAGTGACTTGGGTCTGGGCTGGAGTGCCGTCGACAACCAGCTTCGCGAAATCACCGCCCGTAGTTTTGTCCACAGTGACGCTGAGTGTTTCAGCGTCAATGTAAACGTCGTCAGCCGGCGCATCGATGGAGATGCTGTTTTCGGTCTGGCCTTTGGCAATGGTGATGGTTTCGCCATTGCTCAGCTTGACGGTCATGTCGCTGCCAGCTGGGTTGGTCAAGGTCACGGTGTAGGTGATCTTGCCGCCTTCCGCGACAGTATCGGTCGCCGTCAGCTTCAGCTCGGTGGTGTCGTCGGTTGCTGGGTTACCAATGACAACCGTAGTCGGTTTGCCTTCCCCTACTACCTTCTCGTAATTACCACCGGTTATCTCGGTAATGCTGTTGCTTGCGTCCGGCTTGGTCGCATGGACAGTGCTCGGCACGGTGTAATCCACCGAGCTCGACGACTGGCCTACTGGAATAGTGATGGTTTGGCCGTTAGCCAACTTCACAACCAGATCACTGCCGGTCACTTCGTGGTTAACCGAAGCGGTGTAAGTGATGGTGCTGCCTTCGGCAACTGGACCATTGCTGGCAGTCAGGGTCACCGTAGAGGTATCGATGGTGTCGGTGACGTCAGTAACGGCTGGAGTTTTATCCACAACCAGCTTCTCGAAGTCGCCACCAGTGGCTTTATCCACAGTGACGCTGAGTTTCTCGGCATCGATGTAGACATCGTCAGCCGGGGCATCAATCGAGATGCTGTTTTCGGTCTGGCCTTTTGCAATGGTGATGGTTTCACCATTACTCAGTTTGACAGTGACATCGCTGCCAGCTGGGTTGGTCAAAGTCACGGTGTACGTGATCTTGCCGCCTTCGGCCACGGTATCGGTCGCGGTCAGCTTCAGTTCGGTGGTGTCTTCGGTGCCTGGGCCCTGAGTTACGGAAGTAACTGGCTTGCCTTCACCGACGACTTTCTCGTAGTTACCACCAGTGATCTCGGTGATAGCGTTGCTCACGTCCGGTTTGGTCGTGTGGACGCTATTCGGCACGGTGAAGTCCACCGAGCTCGACGACTGGCCAACTGGGATGGTGATGGTCTGGCCGTTGGCCAGTTTCAC
>NZ_JABWRG010000177.1:0-1485 GCF_014268825.1 Pseudomonas sp. SWRI51
GGTCTGGCCCTTAGCGATGGTGATAGTTTCGCCATTGCTGAGCTTGATGGTTACGTCGCTGCCAGCCGGGTTCGACAGGGTGGCGGTGTAGGTGATCTTGCCACCTTCGGCCACGGTATCGGTCGCGGTCAGCTTAAGCTCGGTAGTGTCTTCCGTGCCTGGGCCCTGAGTTACGGAAGTGACTGGCTTACCTTCGCCAACCACTTTCTCGTAGTTACCGCCAGTGATCTCGGTAATGGCGTTGCTCACGTCCGGTTTGGTCGTGTGGACGCTATTCGGCACGGTGAAGTCCACCGAGCTCGAAGACTGACCAACCGGGATAGTGATGGTCTGGCCGTTGGCCAGTTTCACGACCAGGTCGCTACCGGTGACTTCGTGGTTTACCGAAGCGGTGTAGGTGATGGTGCCGCCTTCGGCTACCGAGCTGTTGCTGGCGGTCAGGGTCACCGTCGAAGTATCGATGGTGTCAGTGACTTGGGTTTCAGCTGGAGTCGGATTGACTTCGAGCTTCTCGAAATCACCGCCATCCACTTTATCCACAGTAACGCTGAGTTTCTCAGCATCGATGTAGACATCGTCAGCCGGGGCATCAATCGAGATGCTGTTCTCGGTCTGGCCTTTGGCAATGGTGATGGTTTCACCATTGCTCAGTTTGATGGTCACATCGCTGCCAGCCGGGTTCGACAGGGTGGCGGTGTAGGTGATCTTGCCACCTTCCGCGACTTCACCAGTGGCGGTCAGCTTCAGCTCAGTGGTGTCTTCAGTGCCTGGGCCCTGAGTTACCGAAGTAACTGGCTTACCTTCGCCAACCACTTTCTCGTAGTTACCACCAGTGATTTCAGTGATCGCGTTGCTAACGTCCGGCTTCGTATTGTGGACGCTGTTCGGCACGGTGAAGTCCACCGAGCTGGAAGACTGACCAACTGGAATAGTGATGATCTGGCCGTTAGCCAGTTTCACTACCAGGTCGCTACCGGTTACTTCGTGGTTTACCGAAGCGGTGTAGGTAATGGTGCCGCCTTCGGCGACCGAGTTGTTGCTGGCGGTCAGGGTGACAGTCGAAGTGTCGATAGTGTCAGTGACTTGGGTTTCCGCTGGAGTCGGGTTGACTTCGAGCTTCTCGAAGTCGCCGCCATCCACTTTATCCACAGTGACGCTGAGTTTCTCGGCGTCGATATAAACGTCGTCGGCTGGAGCATCGATGGAGATGCTGCTTTCGGTCTGGCCTTTGGCGATGGTGATGGTTTCGCCATTGCTCAGCTTGATGGTTACGTCGCTGCCGGCTGGGTTCGACAAAGTGGCGGTGTAGGTGATCTTGCCGCCTTCGGCCACGGTATCGGTCGCGGTCAGCTTCAGCTCAGTGGTGTCTTCAGTGCCTGGGCCCTGAGTTACCGAAGTAACTGGCTTACCTTCGCCAACCACTTTCTCGTAGTTACCACCAGTGATTTCAGTGATCGCGTTGCTCACGTCCGGTTTGGTCGTGTG
>NZ_JABWRG010000178.1:0-1469 GCF_014268825.1 Pseudomonas sp. SWRI51
GAAGCGGCCATCGACGTGACCCACTGGACCTGCCGCGAAGAAGGCCGCGACAGCGTGCCGATTGGCGAGCCAATCGCTAACCTGGCGTGCTACATCCTCGATGCCGAACTGCAACCGGTGCCGGTGGGCGTGCTCGGTGAACTGTACCTGGCCGGAGCGGGTCTGGCTCGTGGCTATCACCGCCGCCCCGGCCTGACTGCCGAACGCTTTGCAGTCAGCCCCTACGGCACCGGCGAGCGCATCTACCGTACCGGCGACCTAGCGCGCTACCGCGCCGACGGCGTGATCGAGTACGCCGGTCGTATCGACCATCAGGTCAAGCTGCGCGGCCTGCGTATCGAACTGGGCGAAATCGAAGCGCGCCTGCTGGAGCACGAACTGGTCCGCGAAGCGGTGGTGACGGTGCCCGATGGCAAGCAACTGGTGGGTTACGTGGTGCTGGCCGGCGAAGTGGACGGCTGGCAAGCGCAACTGGCCGAGCACCTCGGGCACGGCCTGCCGGACTACATGGTGCCCAACCAATGGCTGGCGCTCGACGCACTGCCGCTGTCACCCAACGGCAAGCTGGACCGCAAGGCCTTGCCACGTCCCGACATCAGCGCCCAGGCGCGTGATTACCAGGCGCCGGTGAGCGCCACGGAAGTTGCGCTGGCTGAAATCTGGCAAGCCGTGCTTGGCTGCGACCCGGTCGGCGTTACCGATAATTTCTTTGCCCTGGGCGGCGACTCGATCATGTCCATCCAGGTGGTCAGCCGTGCGCGCCAGGCTGGCATTCGTATCACCCCGAAAGCGTTGTTCCAGCATCAGACTGTGCAGCGCCTTGCAGCGGTGGCCCAGGTTGGTGAAGCGCTGGTGCCGAGCGTCGACCAAGGTCCGGTGACCGGCGAGATGCCGCTGTTGCCCTTCCAGCAATGGTTCTTCGCCCAGGCCATGCCCGAGCCTCAGCACTGGAACCAGTCGCTGTTGCTGCGCGGCACTGAAACGGTGGATGCCGGCGCCCTTGAGCGCGCACTGCTGGCGCTCTACGCCCAGCACGACGCCCTGCGCCTGCGCTTTACCGAGGGCCGCGCCGAACATGGCCCGCTGCAACCTGCCCAGCCGCTGCTGTGGCGCGCTTCGCTGCAAACCGCCGAGGAAATCGAGGCCACCTGCGAAGAGGCCCAGCGTAGCCTCGACCTGGCCGAAGGCCCGCTGCTGCGCGCGGTGCTGCTCGAAGTGGCCGATGGCACCCAGCGCCTGCTGCTGGTCATTCATCACCTGGTGGTCGATGGTGTGTCGTGGCGAGTGCTGCTCGACGACCTGCACAGCGCCTACCGCCAGGCCCTGACCGGCCAGGCGCCGACGCTGCCGGCCAAGACCACGGCCTTCAAGGCCTGGGGCGAGCATTTGCAGCAGTACGCTGGCGGCCTGGATGGCGAACTGGGCTACTGGCAGCAGCAACTGGCCGACGCGCCACAAGGCCTGCCCGG
>NZ_JABWRG010000179.1:0-1389 GCF_014268825.1 Pseudomonas sp. SWRI51
GGGCAAGCCCGCTCCCACGGTGCCCAGTTCTCTGCGCGACAGCGCAGCCCGGAAGGGCTGGGTGATCTCCCACAGGCGTCGGGCCAAGCACCACTATCGCTGCTGACGCAGTCACTGTGGGAGCTGGCGACAGCCTGCGATGAGGCCGGTGCAGAATTGCGCTTAGCCGATGTGGCGGGCTTGACTCAGTCGTAGATAACCCGCTTTTTCCAGGTTTCTTCTTCGTCGGTCTTCAGCCCTTCGGTCAGCGCGTTCTGGTCGTTCTCGGCAGGCTCCATTTGGTCCAGCACCTGGGCGTTGGAGCGTGCCAGCAGTTTTTCCATGTAGGTCAACTGCTCTTCATACTGCTTGGGCTCGGGTTGCTTGCGCAGGTATTGCACGCCGCGTTCGAAGGCAAGGCGCGCCTGGCCCGGCTGGTTCTGCTGCAGGGCTTGCTGGCCGAGGTTGTTGAAGAACTCGATATGCAGCAACACCAGGATGTGGCGGATTTCCTTGACCCAGTACTTGCCCTCGTTGGTGTTCAGGAAGCCCTCCTGGGTGGCGCGCACGATCTGGTTATGCAGCAGTTCGAGCAAAAAGCGCACATCCTTGGCCTTGACCTCGGTGGTGATCGGCGCCGGTGGGTTGTTGACCGGCAACTTGTCGCCCTTGGCGATCAGGCCGTCGAGTTCGGCGATGCGCGTTTTCAGGGCTGCACTGTGCTTGTCGATTGCCAGCTGGCGCTGATTGAGGTTCAGCTCCAGGCGCGTCAGCAGCAGCTTGAGGGCGGGGGTCATGAACTGGCCGGGGAAGGTCTCGCTGATCTCGCCGCAGCGGCGCAGCCGGTCTGCCAGCTCGACCTTCAGGCGTGCCCGTTCGAGCTTGCCGTTTTCGACCATGTTGTTGAGGTAGCCGATCACGATCAGCAATGCGATACCCGCAACGACAAGCAGGGTGATCAGTAGTGGTGTCACCGTTAACGCCTCATCATGAAAAAGTTTTGCACCTGGCAAGAGTGTAGTGAGTTCGCCGGGGGGCGAACAGTGCTGCCCAGCGGATCGTGCCTTGCCTTTTATACGTATCGGCAATGGCTGGCCGATCTGCAACTATGATTCGGTGCTGGCACATTGCCGTGAGCTTGCCGAGGCGGCGCCAGAAAAGCAACGTCAAACCCCGGACGCATGCTCTACCCGCCATCTGTCGAACGGGAAGTCATTGATTTAAATAAATTTTGATAAAGGGCTTGACGCTTTGTCGAGCCATCCATAGAATGCGCGCCACTTGCAGCGTAAAGCACACAGCCGAACGCTTCAGGTAGTGAATGTTGTAGCGTGTCCCCTTCGTCTAGTGGCCTAGGACACCGCCCTTTCACGGCGGTAACAGGGGTTCGAGTCCCCTAGGGGACGCCAT
>NZ_JABWRG010000018.1:0-61007 GCF_014268825.1 Pseudomonas sp. SWRI51
GGGCTGCGAAGCAGCCCCAGGATCTGTGCACCCACCAGAATAGCTGGGGCTGCTTCGCAGCCCATCGCGACACAAGGCCGCTCCTACACTGACCGCGTAAAACGGCACCGATATAGCGACAAGCCACATTCTGTGGGAGCTGGCGATAGCCTGCGATGAGGCCCGAACAGTAAGACCTAGTTCTTGCCCAGCCTGCGCAATTCATCCGACTCGATCACCCGCACGCCGTCTTCCTCCTCCAGTGCCAAACGCCACAGCGCCCGGGCCAGGGTGCAGGCTTCGATGCCGCGATACTTGCCCGGGATCAACTTGGAAAACGGCGCCGCCAGGGTTTCGCCAAGGCGCGGCTCCAGCCGTTCGCCCAGCAACAGCGACGGCCGCACGATAGTCAGTTGTGGCCAGTCCTGCTGCCTGAGCGCCTGCTCCATCTCGCCTTTGACCCGGTTATAGAACACCGACGATTTAGGGTCTGCCCCCAGCGCACTGACCACCAGCAGGTGCCGCGCGCCCATTTCCCTGGCGCGCTTGCTGAAGGCCACCACCATGTCCAGGTCGACTGCGCGAAACGCCGTCTCGGAACCTGCCTGTTTGAGCGTGGTACCCAGGCAGCAGAACGCGATATCGACCCTGCCACCGAGCTGCGGCAGAAATACCGCAGGGTCGCCCACTGGGTTTTCCAGGTGCGGATGTTCGGCCAGCGGGCGGCGGGTCGGCGCCAGCACGCGGCTGATGGTGGGCTCGTTGAGCAGGCGGTCGAGCAGGTGTTCACCTGTCAGACCCGTGGCACCGGCAAGCAGGACATGCTGAGGCGTCAAGTACATGATGTCTCTCCCTTGTTACAACACAGCTTAGTGGGCGCGAGGTGTTTTTGCCTGCGCCCCGGCTGCAGGCTGGGCTTCATTGCGCAACGCGGTTTCGGCCTGTTGCTTGCGTAACCGCTGCCAGTGGGCAAGCACCGCTGGCGGTGCCCAGAGCTGCGGCTCGGATGCTTCAAACCCTTCCCGTCGTTCCCTTTCGGCAACGCTTTGCCGCGCCAGTTCAAACGCCTGTTTCAGGTCGTCGGTCTGGTTCAGTGCCTGGGCGAACAGGGCATCGCCGAAATAGGTGAAATCGGCCTCTTCCGAGCAGCCGAACGACACCCGGTCGGGGCGCGCGGCGGTCATGATCAGGGTCCGGTCATCCTTGAGCGGGGTGATATAGCCACCGGAATAACAGGCTGAAATGACAATCACCTTGTCGCGGTTCTTCAGCGGCGCCAGGGCGCTGGCCAGCTCGCGGGCGGACAGGTCGGCCAGTTGCAGACGCGGCTGGTCGAGTACCAGTTGGTGGTCCTGGCTGCCGTGGCTGGTCAGGTAGATGAATACCAGGTCCTCGGAACCTGTGCGTTCGGCCAGCACCTTCGCGGCGCGGGCAAGGCTCTCGCGGGTGGCCATGGGGCGGTCGGCCATGTGGTCGCGGTGGTTGACCAGCGTTACCTGGCCATAGGCGCCAAAACGCACCTTGAGCATGTTGCTGACGTAATCGGCCTCGCGCATGAACACGCTCTGCTGGCCGTCCCCGGCCACCACCAGGCTGTAAAGCTGCACCGGCGGCACCGATGCCGGCACCTTGGCCAGCGCCTCGTCGAGCAGCTTGCCTTGCTTGAGCAGGGCAAGGTCCAGCGGGTCGGGCAGGGCCTTGCCTTGCTCGTCGCGGATGCGCACGCCGTTGGCCCAGTAACCGGCTTCAACCTGCCCGTCGGGCTGGGTCAGGCGCCCTTGGCCTTGATAGACATCATCACGCAAGCCGCCGCTGTAGTGGCTGCCATCGGCCAGTTGCAGGGTGCCCATGCCGTTGAAGCGCCAATCGCGAAAGTCGCCTTTGTACTGGCTGCCGTCGCTGCCCAGCAGTTCGCCTTCGCCCACCAGCGAGCCGTCCTTGAAATGGCCGATCCATACGTCACCGTCGGCGCTTTCGTATCGGCCACGGCCTTCCAGGCGGTTGTCCTTGAAATCACCGATGTACTGCTCGCCGTCGGCGCTGTCGTAAGTGCCGGCGCCTTGCAGTTGGCCATCGACGAAGGTGCCGCCATAGCGGTTGCCGGCGGCATCGCTGCGCACCCCGGCGCCGTTTGGCTTGCCGTTGGCGAACAGGCCTTGGTAGCGGCTGCCATCGGCAAGCTCAAGCTGGCCTGCGCCGTGGTACTGGTCGTCCTTGAACTGGCCGCTGTAGGTCTGGTCGTTCTGCTTGAGGGTGCCTTCGCCATCGCGGCGGCCATGCTTGAAAGTGCCGGCATAGCGGCTGCCCGGTGTGGTCAGCTCGCCCAGCCCTTCGAACAGCCCTTGGCTGAACTGGCCGCGATAGACTTCGCCGTTGCTGCCATGCCATTCGCCCTGGCCGTGCCACTGGCCGTCCTTGAAAGCGCCGGCGTACCAACTGCCGTTGGGGTAGTCGATACGCCCCTCTCCCTGCAGCAGGCCATCGACCACCTGGCCTCGATAGCGCCCGCCGTCGGGCAGGCGGGCGTCGGGTGGCGATAGCGGTTCACCGTCGCCACAGGCAGTGAGCAGCAGGGCAAAGGTCAGGGGGAGCAAAGGGCGCATGGCGTTTTCCGGGTGGAACGATGCGCCGAGTATGCCGCACCGGCCTCATTGCAGGCTATTGCCAGCCTGCGATGAGCCGGTTGCCGTCAAACGAAGCAGAGCGACAGCGGTTCGGCGATGTAGGCCGGTTTCTCTTCGCCTTGGATTTCCAGCGTGGCAGTAGCCTTGAGTAGCCACTGGCCGGGCTTTTTCTCGGTGACCTCTTTGAGTTCCACCTTCAGCCGCACCTGGCTGTCGACCTTGACCGGCTGGATGAAGCGCACGCTGTCCAGCCCGTAGTTGACCACCATCTTCAAGCCTTCAGGCAGCACGAGGATGTCTTCCATCAGCTTGGGGATCAGCGACAACGTCAGAAAGCCATGGGCGATGGTGCTGCCGAATGGGGTTTTGGCGGCCTTGGCCGGGTCGACGTGGATGAACTGGAAATCGCCGGTGGCCTCGGCGAACAGGTTGATGCGCTGCTGGTCGATCTTCAGCCACTCGGAATGGCCCAACTCCTTGCCCACATATTGCGAAAGCTCTGTAACCGGTACATAAGGCATCGCGACTCTCCAGGTTGTCATTTGGCACGAGGGTGCAAGATCAGCACGCCGAACCGTTTCAGTCAAGTTGAGGGTTTTTCGGCGAATATCGCCTTATAGCCACTTGCTTAGCGTGCTTATAATGGCCACCTGCTTTGGGGAGGTCCGTATGTTGTTGCGTGGTTTGACCTGGCTGGTGCTGTTCCAGCTGCTGGGGACGGCGATCAATCACCTGTTCCTGCCTATTCTGCCTGGGCCGATCATCGGCCTGTTGCTGCTGTTGGCTTACCTGATGATGCGCGGCGAAGTGGGCAAGCCGCTGAACGAGGCGGCCAGCAGCCTGCTGCGTTACCTGCCATTGCTGCTGGTGCCGCCGGCGGTCGGGGTGATGGTGTACGCAAGCGACATCGCTGCCGATTTCTGGGCCATCGTCGGCGCGCTGTTTATTTCCTGCCTTTTGACCCTGGTGTTCGTCGGCGTGCTGATGCAAAAGCTCATCCAGCGCCAGGCCCGGCGCGAGGAGCGGCCATGATCCTCGACTGGCACGGCGCCCTTGAGGCGGTCATTCATCACCCGTTGTTCGGTATTGGTGTCACCCTGGCGGCCTACCAATTGGTGCTGGCGGCTTACGACAAAACCCGCTGGATCTTCCTGCAACCGGTGTTGGTATCGATGCTGGTGGTGATCGCTGTGCTGCTGGTGTGCGGAATCGACTACGCCGAGTACCGCAAGAGCACCGAGATCATGAACATTCTGCTCGGCCCTGCCACCGTGGCGCTGGCGGTGCCGCTGTACCTGAACCTGCGGCGCATTCGCCAACTGTTCTGGCCGACCTTTACTACGCTGGTACTCGGGGGGCTGTTTGCCACCGTGGCCTGCGTGGCGCTGGGTTGGTGGTTCGGTGCCGAGCACATGATCCTGATGACCATGGCGCCCAAGTCGGTGACGTCGCCCATTGCCATGCTGGTGGCCGAACAGATTGGCGGCGTCGCGGCGCTGGCGGCGGTGTTCGTGTTGATCACCGGGGTTGTCGGGGCGATCTTCGGCCCGGCGCTGCTTAGCCGCTTCGGCGTGCTCAGCCCCGAGGCGCGCGGCATGGCGCTGGGCGTCACGGCCCATGCGGTGGGGACTTCGGTGGCCTTGCAGGAAGGGGATGAATGCGGCGCTTTTGCCGCGTTGGCAATGAGCCTGATGGGTGTGGCCACAGCGGTGTTCCTGCCGTTGGCGGTCAGCCTGGTGGCTTGAGGACAGGACATGACGCTACCGCTGTTTCCGCTCAATACCGTGTTGTTTCCTGGCTGCCTGCTTGATTTGCAGATATTCGAGGCGCGTTACCTGGACATGATTGGCCGCTGCATGAAGCAGGGTGAAGGGTTCGGTGTGGTGTGCATTCTTGAAGGCGAGCAGGTGGGCAAGGCGCCGCCGCTGATTGCCTCGGTCGGCTGTGAAGCGCTGATCCGCGATTTCGAGCAGCAGGACAACGGCCTGCTGGGTATTCGAGTCGAGGGCGTGCGGCGTTTTCGCGTCGAGCAGACCGAGGTGCGCAAGGACCAGCTACTGACCGCTGAAGTGCATTGGCTGCCAGAGCTTGCCGATACCCCGCTGCAAGAAGACGACGATGACCTGCTGGCGCTGCTGGTGGCGCTTGGCGAGCACCCGATGGTCGAGGCGCTGGGCATGCCGCGCGATGTCGATGGCCGTCAGGCGCTGGCCAATCAGCTGGCCTACCTGCTGCCGTTCATGGAGCAGGACAAGGTTGACCTGCTGGCGATGGACCCGCCGCAGGCCCGGCTGCAAGCCATCCAGACGCTGCTGGAGCGGATGCAAGGCGAGTTGTTTGCCTGACGGCGCGCGGGCCTGTGTAGGAGCGGCCTTGTGTCGCGAAAGGGCTGCGAAGCAGTCCCAGCGATTCTGCATGATGCGCAGATCCTGGGGCCGCTTCGCAGCCCTTTCGCGACACAAGGCCGCTCCTACAATTACCCTTATGGGGTCCGAGGGGTGAGGCCTCCAGCGAAGCGCTATCAGTACTGATAGCGCACCAGTGCCTGCGGCAGCGCATGCAGCGCAAAGAACGACAGCAGCGCCACACATGCCGGCAGCACCAGCCACCACACCCGCTGCGGCAGCGCCGTGAGCGGCTGGCGATACTGCACCAGCGTCAGGCTGAGCGCGCACAGGCAGCACGCCAGCAACGCCCCTGCCAGGATATCGGTCGGCCAGTGCGCCCCCAGGTAAACCCGAGACAGCGCAATGGCCAGCGCCGGAATACAGCCCAGCATCACCCAGGTCAGGCGCATGCGCGGCGGCTGGCTGCGCCCGGCCAGAATCGCCAACACCAGAAAGAACGCAAACGACGCCGAACTGTGCCCGCTGGGCATGCTGTAGCTGGTCAACGGGTCCGTGAGCACTTCGGGCCGGGCGCGGGCGAACAGCCATTTCAGCGTGCCATTGGACGCCGCCGTGCCCACCAGCGCAGCACCTGCAAACACGGCGTGGCGCCATTGCCGGGTCAGTAGCAACAGGCCGGTCAGCAAACCGCCAAGGAAGAACTGCGTACGGAAATCACCAAGCCGGGTGATCACCACCACGATGCCGTCCAGCGCAGCGCTGCGGTGCTCCTGCACCAAGGTCATCACACCCTGGTCGAACTCATGCAGGTAAGGCCAGCCAACGAACAGCGCCGCCACAGCAATCCCGCTGAGCCCGGCGATCAGGCGGGTGCCGTGGCGCTGGTCGCGAATGCTGCTGGTCAGGCTCAGGCCGATCAACACGGCCAAGGTGCCGAATACGATGCCGGCGTCCAGCCAGAAGCCTTCTGGCAGCGGCAGGCGCATGGCCGCGCCGGTTGCCCAGCCCGGCAGCAGATAGGCCACCGACCAGCCAGCACCGGCCAGCAGGCTGACACCGATGAAGCGCGGCACGGGCATGTCCAACATGCCGGCAACCATCGGCAGCATGGGCCGCAACGGGCCGATAAAGCGCCCTACCAGCAGGCTTGCGATACCGTAGCGCTGGAAGTACGCCTCGGCGCTGCCAACCCACTCCGGGTGATTGCGCAGCAGGGGCAGGCGGCGGATGTTCTGGTGAAAGTACTTGCCGATGCAGAACGACAGCACGTCACCCAGCAGGCCCCCCAGAAACCCCAGCAGCAGGGTTTCGCCGAGGCTGAACGTGCCGCTGCCAGCCAGCACCGCGACGGCAAACAACAGCACCGTGCCGGGCACGATGATGCCGGCAATGGCCAGGCATTCCACGCAGGCCACCACAAAAATCGCTACACCCAGCCACTGCGGGTTGGCGCCCAGCCAGGCGGTCAGGCTGTCGAGCCATTGGCCCATGGTTCAGTTTCCTTGTTCGAGAATGAAGAAATCCTGCCCTTCGACCTGCCCGCGGCGCAGAGGGTTTCGCGTGCAGTGGCGGGCGTATTCGGCGTCGACGAAGCGGTACGGCAGATGTTCGTCACGGCCGTGGGGGATGCCCAGGCGTGGGGCCTGGATCACCCTCGGCACGGCAATGCCGCAATCCTCGACATACAGCCGCTCGGGGTCGAAACGTTGCCCGTCCCAGTGCGGCACCTTCAGGCCCAGCGCCCGGCACAGCAAGGTTTGCCCGGCGCACAGGCGCTCAGGCGGGCGCAGTTGGCCGCGGGCATCGGGGTTGTTCAATTGCATTTGCGCCAGGCTGTTTGCGCCTGACAGCGCATCGACGTAGGGGTAAGCCGACTTGATCAGCACTGCGTTGCCGGGGCCGTGGGCGCTGAAGTTCAGCGAGTCGCCGCCGCGTGCGTAGTACATATAGATGTGCCCGCCATCGAGAAACAGCGCCTTGCGCTTCTCGGTGTAGCCCAAGGATGCGTGACTGCCTTTGTCGGTGAGGTAATAAGCCTCGGTCTCGATGACCCGCGCGGCCAGCCACAGGTCGCCGTGGCGATGGCGGATGACCTTGCCCAGCAGGGCGCGGGCGAGGGTTTGCGCATCGCGGTCAAAAAAGCGGTCGGGCAGCGCGCGGGCAGGGCTGGGCGTCGGCATACGGGCGGTTCGTGGGGGCGATGGCGCAGATGATAACAATTAATCGCTTAATCGAGGCTGAATGGCCATTTTGCTACCGCCACCCCGCAGCCGCCGACAGGGCAGGGCTGTCAGGGTTTTCCGGCCTGGTCGCTACATATTTCCTAAACATTACTGACAGCCATTTTCTACCATCCGCCACCCGCCGCTGGGCGTACCGAGGCGCGCCAGTTATAATCAGCCGATTTCCCCTTTGCCAAGACACCGAACCCATGACCGAGTCCGTTCTTGACTATATGACCCGCCTGGGTCGCGCCGCCCGTGAGGCCTCGCGAGTGATCGGCCGTGCCAGCACCGCGCAGAAGAATCGCGCCCTGCAGGCCGCCGCAGACGCTCTGGATGCAGCCCGCGACGCGCTCACCGCAGCCAATGAACAGGACTTGGCCAATGGTCGCGCCAATGGCCTGGAGCCGGCGCTGCTTGATCGCCTGGCACTCACCCCGGCCCGCATCGACGGCATGATCACCGGCCTGCGCCAGGTGGCAAGCCTGCCCGACCCGGTCGGCGCCATCCGCGATATGAGCTACCGCCCGTCGGGCATTCAGGTCGGCAAGATGCGGGTACCCTTGGGCGTTATCGGCATCATCTATGAGTCGCGCCCGAACGTGACCATCGATGCCGCCAGCCTGTGCCTGAAATCGGGTAACGCCACCATTCTGCGCGGCGGCTCCGAAGCCATTCACTCCAACCGCGCCATTGCTACCTGCATCCAGCGCGGCCTGGCCGAAGCCGGGCTGCCGCCAGCGGTGGTGCAAGTGGTCGAAACCACCGACCGCGAGGCGGTCGGCGCGCTGATCAGCATGCCTGAGTACGTCGATGTGATCGTGCCCCGTGGCGGGCGCGGCCTGATCGAACGCATCAGCCGCGATGCGCGGGTGCCGGTCATCAAGCATCTGGACGGCATCTGCCACGTCTTCGTCGACCAGCACGCCGACCTGGACAAGGCCTGGCGCGTGGCATTCAACGCCAAGACCTACCGCTATGGCATTTGCGGCGCCATGGAAACCCTGCTGGTCGATGCTGCCGTGGCCGAGCGCTTCCTGCCGGAAATGGCCCGCCGCTTCGCCGAAAAAGGCGTCGAGCTGCGCGGCTGCCCGCGCACCCAGGCGATCATCGACGCCAACGCGGCCACCGAAGACGACTGGCACACCGAGTACCTGGACGCGATCCTGTCGGTTCGCGTGGTCGACGGCCTCGACCAGGCCATCGAGCACATCAACCATTACGGCTCGCACCACACCGATTCGATCATCACCGAACACCAGGGCCAGTCGCGGCGCTTCATCGCCGAAGTCGACTCGGCCTCGGTCATGCTCAATACCCCGACCTGCTTTGCCGATGGCTTCGAGTACGGTCTGGGCGCTGAAATCGGTATTTCCACCGACAAGCTGCACGCCCGTGGCCCGGTCGGCCTCGAAGGCCTGACCTGCGAAAAATACGTAGTGATCGGCGACGGCCAGCTGCGCGGCCAGGAGTCCTGCTGAGTTGAGCAAGGCGGCGGCAGTCCGGCGTATCGGCATTCTTGGCGGAACCTTCGACCCGGTGCATATCGGCCACCTGCGCAGTGCGCTGGAAGTGGCCGAGTTCATGGGCCTGGACGAGCTGCGCCTGCTGCCCAACGCCCGGCCACCGCACCGCGACACCCCGCAGGTGACGCCGCAGGACCGCCTGGCCATGGTGCGCTGCGCCGTGCAGGGCGCCGGCCGGCTGAGCGTCGATGCCCGCGAGCTGTCCCGCGACAAGCCGTCGTATACCATCGACACCCTGGAGTCGGTGCGTGCTGAACTGAACCCTGAAGACCAGCTGTTCCTGCTGCTGGGCTGGGACGCATTTTGCGGCCTGCCCAGCTGGCACCGCTGGGAAGAGTTGCTGCAACACTGTCACATCCTGGTGCTGCAACGCCCGGATGCCGACGTAGAACCCCCTGACGAGCTGCGCAATTTGCTGGCAGCCCGTTCGCAGAGCGATCCCACCGCCATGTCCGGCCCGGCGGGGCATATTTCGTTCGTCTGGCAGACCCCGCTTGCGGTGTCTGCCACACAGATCCGACAGCTGCTGGCCAATGGCAAGTCGGTTCGGTTCCTGGTGCCGGACGCCGTATTGGCTTACATCGAGGCGCACGGTCTGTATCGTGCGCCGAACTGACGGCGCTTGAGGCGCCTCATCCAACGAGTTGAACGAGTTTTATATGAGCAAGAAACTGAACACCGTGCACGGCGAAGAACTGGTCAAACTGGCCATTCAAGCGCTGGAAGACGTCAAAGCCCATGACATTCAGATCATCGACGTGCGTGACAAGCACAGCCTGACTGACTACATGATCATCGCCACCGGTACCTCCAATCGCCAGATCAACGCGATGCTGGAAAAGGTCCGTGAAGTGGTCAAGGCCAAGGGCGCACAGCCGCTGGGTGAAGAAGGCAAGGGCGACAGCGATTGGGTGCTGCTCGACCTGAACGACGTCATCGTGCACATGATGACCGCCGCTGCTCGCCAGTTCTACGACCTCGAGCGTCTGTGGCAGGGCGCCGAGCAGAGCCGTGCCGCCGATGGCAAGCACCACAACCCGGAAAACGCCCACGAGTACTCCGAAAAGCTCAAGGACCGGGAATAAGGAAAGCGCCGTGCGTCTGCGTCTGATCGCGGTCGGCTCGCGCATGCCCAAGTGGGTCGAGGAAGGCTGGCATGAATATGCCAAGCGCCTGCCCTCGGAGCTTGCGCTGGAGCTGGTGGAAATCCCGCTGAACACCCGCGGCAAGAACGCCGATATCGCCCGCCTGATTCGTCAGGAAGGCGAGGCGATGCTGAGCAAGGTGCAGCCCGGCGAGCGCATCGTCACCCTTGAGGTGAACGGCAAGCCGTGGAGCACCGAGCAGCTTGCCGGCGAACTGGACCGCTGGCGCCTGGATGCGCGCACGGTCAACCTGATGGTGGGCGGCCCGGAAGGGCTGGCACCGGAGGTCTGCGCGCGCAGCGAACAGCGCTGGTCGCTGTCGCCGCTGACACTGCCGCACCCGTTGGTACGGATACTCATCGGCGAGCAGATCTACCGCGCCTGGACCGTGTTGTCCGGGCATCCTTACCACAAATGAGCCTGTAAGCCCGCCCGATGCCGCAGCAGATCCCCCTCAAGGACCACGAGAAAGACGCCCGCCTGGTGCGTAACCGCGTCGTCGTGGGCGCCGTGGCGATCATGCTGCTCATCTGCGTGCTGATTGCGCGGCTTTATTTCCTCCAGGTCATCCAGTACGACTATCACTCGACGCTGTCGGAAAACAACCGGGTGCATGTGCAACCGATTCCACCGACTCGCGGGCTTATTTTTGACCGAAACGGCGTGATCGTCGCCGATAACCGGCCAAGCTTCAGCCTGGTGATGACCCGCGAACGTGCCGGCAGCCCCGGCAGTTGGGCGCAGGTGCTGGATGTCATCGTCGAGGTGTTGCAACTGACTCCCGACGACCGCGCCCTGTTCGAAAAGCGCATGCGCCAGGGGCGCAGGCCGTTCGAGCCGGTGCCTATCCTGTTCGAACTCACCGAAGAGCAGATCGCCCGTATCGCCGTGAACCAGTTCCGCCTGCCCGGCGTCGAGGTGGCTGCGCAACTGGTGCGGCACTACCCACAGGGCGCGCACTTTGCGCACTCGGTGGGGTATGTCGGGCGCATCAACGAAAAAGAGCTCAAGACCCTCGACCCGGTCAACTACAGCGGCACCCACCATATCGGCAAGACCGGCATCGAGCGCTTCTACGAAGACGATCTGCACGGCCAGGTGGGTTACGAAGAGGTCGAGACCAACGCCCGTGGCCGCGTATTGCGCGTGCTCAAGCGCACCGACCCCAAGCCTGGCAAGGACATTGTGCTGAGCCTGGACATCAAACTGCAGGAAGCTGCCGAGCAAGCCCTTGGCGGGCGGCGCGGTGCCATCGTGGCGCTTGATCCGCGTACTGGCGAGGTACTGGCGATGGTCAGCCAGCCAAGCTTCGACCCTAACCTTTTCGTCACCGGCATTGGCTTCAAGGCCTATGCCGAACTGCGCGACTCGATCGACCGGCCGCTGTTCAACCGCGTGCTGCGCGGGCTGTATCCGCCGGGCTCGACCATCAAGCCAGCGGTCGCTATCGCCGGCTTGGACAGCGGCGTGGTCAATGCCAGCAGCCGGGTATTCGACCCCGGTTACTACCAACTGCCCAACTACGACCACAAGTACCGCAACTGGAACCGCACCGGTGACGGCTGGGTCGACCTGGACCTGGCGATCATGCGCTCCAACGACACCTACTTCTACGACCTGGCGCACAAGATGGGCATCGATCGCCTGTCGAGCTACATGAACCGCTTTGGCCTCGGGCAAAAAGTGGCGCTGGACATGTTCGAAGAATCCTCAGGCCTGATGCCGACCCGTGAATGGAAACGCGCCACCCGCCGCCAGGCCTGGTTCCCCGGCGAAACGTTGATCCTCGGCATCGGCCAGGGCTACATGCAGACCACGCCGTTGCAGATGGCCCAGGCTACCGCGCTGATCGCCAGCAAAGGCAAGTGGTACCGGCCGCACCTGGCCAAGACCATCGAAGGCCAGCCGCCGGTGGATGAAAACCCCATTGCTGACATCGTGCTGCGTGACCCGTCCGACTGGAACAAAGTCACCCACGGCATGGAGCAGGTGATGCACAACGCCCGTGGTACCGCTCGGGCGGCGGCAACCGGTGCGCAGTACCGCATCGCCGGCAAGAGTGGTACCGCGCAGGTGGTGGCGATCAAGCAGGGTGAAAAGTACGACCGCAACAAGGTCCAGGAACGCCACCGCGACCACGCCTTGTTCGTCGGCTTCGCCCCCGCCGAAGCGCCACGCATCGTGATTTCGGTAATGATCGAGAACGGCGAGGCGGGCGGCCGTGTTGCTGCCCCGGTGATGCGTCAGGTCATGGATGCCTGGCTGCTCGATGAGAACGGCCTGCTCAAGCCTGAGCCCGGTCCTGCCACAGTCGCTCAGGAAACGGCCCCGTGATAAACAACTTTGATCGCATGCTCTCAAGCGAAGACGTGATGCGCAGGCGGGCAAGCTTCCTGCAGCGCATCCACGTCGACGGCCCCTTGCTGCTGATTTTGCTGACGTTGGCAGCCGGCAGCCTGTTTGTGCTGTATTCGGCCAGCGGCAAGAACTGGGACCTGCTGATGAAGCAGGCCAGCTCGTTCGGTATTGGCCTAGTGTCGATGTTCATCATCGCCCAGCTCGAACCGCGCTTCATGGCGCGCTGGGTGCCACTGGCGTACCTGACCGGCGTGCTGTTGCTGGTGGTGGTCGACGTGATGGGCCACAACGCCATGGGCGCCACACGCTGGATCAACATCCCCGGGGTGATCCGCTTCCAGCCCTCGGAATTCATGAAGATCATCATGCCGGCAACCATCGCCTGGTACCTGTCCAAGCGCACCTTGCCGCCGCACCTCAAGCACGTGGCGATCAGCCTGGTGCTGATTGGCGTGCCGTTCATCCTGATCGTGCGCCAACCCGACCTGGGTACCGCGCTGCTGATTCTGGCCTCCGGCGCCTTCGTGCTGTTCATGGGCGGCTTGCGCTGGCGCTGGATCATCAGCGTGATCGCCGCGGCAGTGCCGGTGGCGGTGGCGATGTGGTTCTTCGTCATGCATGACTACCAGAAGCAGCGCGTGCTGACCTTCCTCGACCCCGAGAGCGACCCGCTTGGCACCGGCTGGAACATCATCCAGTCGAAGGCGGCCATCGGTTCGGGCGGCGTGCTAGGCAAGGGCTGGCTGCTGGGCACCCAGTCGCACCTGGACTTTCTGCCGGAAAGCCACACCGACTTCATCATCGCCGTGCTGGGCGAGGAGTTCGGGCTGGTGGGTATCTGCCTGCTGCTGATCATCTACCTGCTGCTGATTGGCCGTGGCCTGATGATCACCGCCCAGGCGCAAACCTTGTTCGGCAAGCTGCTGGCGGGCAGCCTGACGATGACCTTCTTTGTTTATGTATTCGTCAATATCGGTATGGTCAGCGGCCTCTTGCCTGTAGTGGGCGTGCCGCTGCCCTTCATCAGCTATGGCGGAACTTCGTTGGTGACGCTGCTGTCAGCGTTTGGCGTTCTGATGTCGATCCACACGCACCGCAAGTGGATCGCGCAAGTTTGAAAAAGGTGAAGAATTCAATGCAAGCAGTGCGTGGCTGGGCTGCCCGACTGGCGCCGTGGATCGGCGCGTTGGGGTTGTTTGGCGCTGTCCAGCAGGCCCAGGCCGGTGACTACGATGGCTCCCCCCAAGTGGCCGAGTTCGTCGGTGAGATGACCCGCGACTACGGCTTTGCCGGCGAGCAACTGATGGCGGTGTTCCGCGAGGTGCAGCGCAAGCAGGCGATCCTCGATGCGATTTCGCGCCCGGCCGAACGGGTCAAGCCGTGGAAAGAGTACCGGCCAATGTTCATCACCGATGCGCGCATCGCCCGTGGTGTGGACTTCTGGCGCCAGCATGAGGCCGTGCTGGCCCGTGCCGAGCAGGAATACGGCGTGCCGGCCCAGTACATTGTCGCGATCATCGGCGTCGAGACGTTCTTTGGCCGCAATACCGGCAATTACCGGGTGATCGACGCCTTGTCGACCCTGGGCTTCGATTACCCGCCGCGCGCCGAGTTCTTCCGCAAGGAGCTGCGCGAATTCCTGCTGCTGGCCCGTGAAGAGCAGCTCGACCCGCTGACCCTAAAGGGCTCCTACGCCGGCGCCATGGGCTTGCCACAGTTCATGCCCAGCAGTTTCCGCAACTATGCGGTGGACTTCGATGGCGACGGCCATATCAACATCTGGACCAACCCGGACGATGCCATCGGCAGCGTTGCCAGTTATTTCAAACGCCACGGCTGGGTTGCCGGCGAAGCAGTGGTCAGCAGCGCCACCGTGCGCGGCGAGCGCGCCGATGAAGGCCTGACCACCGGCATCGAGCCGGTCAAGACCGTGGCCCAGTTGCAGGCGCTGGGGTGGTCGAGTCATGATGCGCTGCGCGATGATCTGCCGGTGACCGCCTTCCGCCTGGAAGGTGAAAACGGCCCGGAATACTGGATGGGCCTGAAGAACTTCTACGCGATCACTCGCTACAACCGCAGCGTGATGTATGCCATGGCGGTGCATCAGCTTGCTGAACAGCTGGTCCAAGCACGGGGCGTCAAGTAATGCGCGCAATGATTTCTGCCAATACCTTCAAGCTGCTGACCTGCGTGACCGTCGGCATGTTGCTGGTCAGTTGTTCCTCCAGCCGCCCGACCTCGCAGAGCAGTGGCAGCGGCAATACCGTGCGCGCCCAGCCAGGCCTGGACATCAACCGGGCGCACAAGGACGGCGCGCCATGGTGGGACGTCGACGTCAACAAGATCCCTGACGCCACCCCGACCGTGCATACCGGTAACTACAAGGCCAACCCGTACACGGTGCTGGGCAAGACCTATTACCCGATGCAGGACTCGCGCAACTACCGCGCCGAGGGCACCGCGTCGTGGTACGGCACCAAGTTCCATGGCCAGAACACCGCCAACGGCGAGCTGTACGACCTGTATGGCATGAGCGCGGCGCACAAGACGCTGCCGCTGCCGGCCTATGTGCGGGTGACCAACCTTGCCAACGGGCGTAGCGTGGTGCTGCGGGTCAATGACCGTGGGCCGTTTTATTCCGACCGCATCATCGACCTTTCCTACGCTGCCGCGAAGAAGCTCGGCTATGCCGAAACCGGCACCGCCCATGTGCGTGTCGAGGGTATCGACCCGCAGCAGTGGTGGGCCGAGCGTGGCCAGAAGCCGCCGCTGGTGCTCAAGGAACCGCAGGTTGCCCAGGCCCAGCCGCTGCCGGCCAGCACTGGCCGCGTCGAGCAATGGACGCCGCCTGCGCAGCAGCATGCGGCGCCGGTGGTGCCGGTGCAGGTCGGCGGCAACAACGTACCGTCCAGCGCCGGCGGCAGCATTCTGCAGGTCGGCGCGTTCGCCAACCCGGATGCCGCCGAACTGCTGCGCTCCAAACTGAGCACCATGGTCAGTGCGCCGGTGTTCATCAGCTCGATCGTGCGCAACCAGCAAACCCTGCACCGTGTGCGCCTCGGCCCGATCAGCAGCCAGGGCGAGATCCAGCAGGCGCAGGACAGCATTCGCCTGGCCAACCTGGGCCAGGCCAAAGTTGTAACTGACTGACAGCAGCGGCAAGCGTGAAGCTGCAGGCGGCAAGAAGAAGCCGGGCTGCGAAGCTGCTCTATCTTGTAGCTTGCCGCTCAAGGCTTGCCGCTGCTTTCAGTCGGTTTGTTCATGAATTGCCGGGCCTTGGCATGTACAATGCCCGTTTTTGCCCAGAGCGGCATTACGCCGCAGCGACGTGGGCCAGGCCTCAGGCCATAAAACCAGACTGACGGGGCGCCGGGCACACGATGTGGCCCGCGGAACATCAGACCATTAGCGATTTACGAGAGACGGATGAACATCACCAACCTTGCCAAACGACTTTGCCTGCCCGTTCTTCTGCTGATCACCCCTGCTGCGTTCGCAGCGGAGCAGATGATGCCGGCTCCTCCACAACTGGCTGCCAAGTCCTACGTGCTGATGGACGCGTCCAGCGGCAACGTGCTGGTCGAGAACAACGGTGACGAGCGTCTGCCACCTGCCAGCCTGACCAAGCTGATGACCGCCTACATCGCCACCCTGGACATCCGTCGTGGCCAGATCGGCGAGAACGACCCGGTTACTGTCAGCGAAAACGCCTGGCGTACCGGCGGCTCGCGCATGTTCATCAAAGTGGGCAGCCAGGTCACCGTCAGCGACCTGCTGCACGGCATCATCATCCAGTCGGGCAACGATGCCTCGGTCGCCCTGTCCGAGCACATCGCAGGCTCCGAAGACGCCTTCGCCGACATGATGAACAAGACTGCCGCCGACCTTGGCATGAGCAACAGTCACTTCATGAACCCCACTGGCCTGCCTAACCCGGAGCACTACTCTTCGGCCCACGACATGGCCCTGCTGGCCCGCGCGATCATCAACGAAGACCCCGCGCACTACGCCATCTATTCGCAGAAAGAGTTCTTCTGGAACAACATCAAGCAGCCTAACCGCAACCTGTTGCTGTGGCGCGACAAGACCGTCGATGGTCTGAAAACCGGCCACACCGAAGAGGCCGGCTTCTGCATGGTCGCTTCGGCGGTGCGTGACGGCCAGCGCCTTATCGCTGTAGTCTTCGGCACCAACAGCGAGCAGGCCCGCGCCGCCGAGACGCAAAAGCTGCTGACCTACGGCTTCCGCTTCTTCGAAACCCAGACCTTCTACCAGAAGGGCACCGAGCTGACCCAGTCGCCGGTGTGGAAGGGCGCCACCTCGCAAGTCAAGGCGGGCCTGGCCAACGACCTGACCATGACCTTGCCTAAAGGCCAGCTCAAGCGTCTGCAGGCTTCGATGACCATGAACCCACAACTGACCGCGCCAATCGCCAAAGGTGACGTGATCGGTAAAGTGGAAGTCAAACTGGACGAGAAAGTGGTCCACAGCGCCGACCTGATCGCCCTCGATGGCGTCGAGGAAGGTGGTTTCTTGCGCCGTATGTGGGATAGCATCCGTCTGTTCTTCTACGGGTTGTTCAACTGATACGTGACCTGCAGGCCCCCGCGCACCATGCGGGGGCATTGTTGTTGCCACGGCTTACGAGGCCGTTTCCGCCATGAGCGAAGCTGACGTCAAGTCGCACAAGATCGAATTCCCCTGCGCCGACTACCCGATCAAGGTGATCGGCGATACGGTGGTAGGTTTTCGCGACACCGTGATCGAAATCCTCAAGAAGTACGCTGAGGTCGACCTGACGACCCTGGCCGAACGCCAAAGCAAGGAAGGCAAGTACACCACGGTGCAACTGCATATCGTTGCCACCGGTGAAGACCAGCTGCACGACATCAACAGCGCCCTGCGCGCCACCGGCATCGTGAAAATGGTGCTGTGATGAGCGCTTGTCTCGGTATTCGCGACCTTGGCCTGCAGCCCTATGAACCGGTGCTGGAGGCCATGCGTCGCTTTACCGGGCAGCGGGGGCCGGATACCCAGGATGAAGTCTGGCTGGTCGAACACCCGGCCGTTTTCACCCAGGGCCAGGCCGGCAAGGCCGAGCACCTGCTGGTGCCCGGCGATATCCCGGTGGTGCAGACCGACCGCGGCGGCCAGGTGACCTACCACGGCCCCGGCCAGTTGGTGGCCTACCTGCTGCTGGATGTGCGCCGCCTGGGTATGGGTGTGCGCGAGCTGGTCAGCCGCATCGAGCAGACGCTGATCGAGCTGCTGGCAAGCTATGGTGTAGAGGCGGCGGCCAAGCCCGACGCCCCCGGTGTCTATGTCGATGGAGCGAAAATCGCCTCCCTTGGCCTGCGCATCCGCAATGGCCGTTCGTTTCACGGCCTTGCCCTGAACGTGGACATGGACCTTGCGCCATTCCGCCGAATCAACCCCTGTGGGTATGCGGGGCTGGCAATGACCCAGCTGCGCGACCTGGCAGGCCCGATCGAACTCGACGAGGTCAGGACGAGGCTGCGCGAACAGCTGGTCAGGCACCTCGACTATGCTGAGCAGACGACCCTGACGGGCGGAATCGACTGATTATGACAACTGTGCAAGAAGCCGTGCCGAACCTGATCCCCGCGCAAGACGTGACCCCGCGTGTGGCGCCAAAAAAAGTCGAAGCCGGCGTGAAGCTGCGCGGCGCCGATAAAGTCGCGCGCATTCCGGTAAAGATCATCCCCACCGACGAACTGCCGAAAAAACCTGACTGGATTCGCGTGCGCATTCCGGTTTCGCCGGAAGTCGACCGCATCAAGCAGCTGCTGCGCAAGCACAAGCTGCACAGCGTCTGTGAAGAGGCGTCCTGCCCGAACCTGGGTGAGTGCTTCTCCGGTGGCACCGCCACCTTCATGATCATGGGCGACATCTGCACCCGTCGCTGCCCATTCTGCGACGTCGGCCATGGCCGGCCCAAAGCGCTGGACGCGGACGAGCCGAAGAACCTCGCCGTGGCCATTGCCGACCTGCGCCTGAAGTACGTGGTGATCACCTCGGTGGACCGCGACGACCTGCGTGACGGCGGTGCCCAGCACTTTGCCGACTGCATCCGTGAAATCCGTGCCCTGTCGCCGGGCGTGCAGCTCGAGACCCTGGTGCCGGACTACCGCGGGCGCATGGACGTGGCACTGGCCATTACCGCGCAAGAGCCGCCAGATGTGTTCAACCACAACCTCGAAACCGTGCCGCGCCTGTACAAGGCTGCGCGCCCGGGCTCGGACTACGACTGGTCGCTGGACCTGCTGCAGAAGTTCAAGCAGATGGTCCCGCACGTACCGACCAAGTCCGGCCTGATGCTGGGCCTTGGCGAGACCGACGAAGAGGTCATCGAGGTGATGCACCGCATGCGTGAGCACGATATCGACATGCTCACCCTTGGCCAGTACTTGCAGCCGTCGCGTAGCCACTTGCCAGTGCAGCGCTTCGTGCACCCAGACACCTTCGCCTGGTTCGCCGAGGAAGGTTACAAGATGGGCTTCAAGAACGTCGCCTCGGGGCCGTTGGTGCGGTCTTCGTACCATGCCGACCAGCAGGCTCACGAAGCCAAGATCAAGCTCTGATACGGGCTTGAGTGGCACATGCCGATGCGCGCCGTGAGGTGGCATCGGCATTTTTGTTTGTGGGGCATCGTTTCCCCGTCGGCAGTTCTGAGGGGGTTGCGCAGACTGTCACGCCCCAACGTGCAAGGAGTTACCTGATGAACGATGTGCCGACCACTGAGTCGATGTTGCCCAAGGCGTTGCCGGCCAACGCCTGTTTCGCCATCATCGCCCCGGCGGGCCCAGCCCGGCTGGATGCGGCCAAGGCGCGGCAGTGGTTCGAACAGCGCGGTTATCGCTGCCGGATCTATCCGGGTGTGGGCCAGGCCCAGGGCTATTTGGCCGGCAGCGACCCGCAGCGCCTTGAGGACCTGCATGACGCCTTCAGTGACCCGGATATCGACGCCATCCTGTGCTTGCGCGGCGGCTACGGCAGCATGCGCCTGCTGGACCGGCTCGACTTCGAACTGATCCGCCAGCACCCCAAGCCGCTGGTGGGTTATAGCGACATTACCGCCCTGCACACGGCCATCAACCGGCATACCGGGCTGATCACCTTCCATGGCGGCATGCTCAATGCCGACTTGCTGGGCGCCAAGCAGGAACCGACCGTCCAATCGCTGTTTGAACAATTGCGTGGGCAGCTTGCGGCGGGCGACAGCATTGGCCACCCTGCGGCCTGGCCGTTGACCACCGTGCTGCCCGGCGTGGCCAGCGGGCGCCTGGTCGGTGGCAACCTGTCATTGCTGGGTGCAACGCTGGGTACGCCCGCCGAAATCGATACCCAGGATGCGATCCTGTTCATCGAGGACGTCAACGAGCCGCTGTACCGCATCGACCGCCTGCTGACCCACCTGCGCCTGGCCGGCAAGCTGGCGGGGGTGAAGGGGGTTCTGGTGGGGGATTTTGCTGGCGTGACCGTGGCGGCCCTGACGCCCCTGTTGCTGGACATCTTCGCGCCGCTTGATGTGCCAGTGCTTGCAGGCTGGCGCAGCGGCCATTGCGACCCGAATGTGTGCCTGCCCCTGGGGGCGCAGGTTCGGTTGGATAGCAGCGCGCAACATCTGAGCCTGTTGCAGGCTTTGTTCCAGCAATAAAGCGATTGCGGGGAGTTATGTACAACCCGGCACCGGCCTCATCGCAGGCTGGCGCCAGCTCCCACAGTACTGCGCACAGTAGCGATATTGGGGCCTTGCCCAGATCCTGTGGGAGCGGGCTTGCCCCGCGATGCGACCTGGCCGCCTCAGCGGCGCAGGCTGTCCAGCAGCTTGTGGGTAGGGTAGCCATCGGCCGGCCAGCCTTGGGCCTGCTGGGCGTTGCGGATGGCCTTGCGGGTATTGGCGCCGATGATGCCGTCCGGGTTGCCTGCCTCATGCCCGCTGGCATTGAGCAGCGTCTGCAACTCGATACGCTCGCTGCGGCTCAGCGGCAGGTCGTCTTTGGGCCAGCTACCAGCGATGAAACCCCAGTTGGAGAAACGGTCGCCCAACAGGCTGACCGCCAACGCGTACGACGACGAATTGTTGTACTTGAGGATTGCACGGAAGTTGTCCAGCACCAGGAACGCCGGGCCGCGTGCACCCGCGGGCAGCAGCAGGGCGGCAGACAGGTTGTTGCTACCGGCCGGCAGTTGCGTGCCGCTCGGCAACTTCACACCCAGTTGCAACCATTGGTCGACGGTCTTGCGCTGGCTGCCATCGGCCAGCCACCAATCGAACCCGCTCGGTACTTGCACCTCGAAACCCCAGGGTTGGCCGGCCTTCCAGCCAGAGCTTTGCAGGTAGTGCGCGGTCGAGGCCAGGGCGTCCGCCGTGCTGCTCCAGATATCGCGGCGACCATCGCCGTCAAAGTCTACGGCGTGGGTCAGATAGGTGGTGGGGATGAACTGGGTCTGCCCCATGGCGCCGGCCCAGGAGCCGCGCATGGCATCAGGCTGGATATCACCGTTTTGCAGAATCTGCAGGGCGGCGATCAGCTGGTCTTGGGCGAACTGCGGGCGGCGGCCTTCGTAGGCCAGGGTGGCCAGCGAGCGAATCACCGACTTGTTGCCCTGGAACTGGCCGAAATTGCTTTCCATGCCCCACACCGACACCAGCACCTGGCGGTCGACGCCATAGCGCTGCTCGATGCGGCTCAGCAGCTCGGCATTCTGTTCCAGCAGTTTTTTACCATTACGCACACGCAGCGGCGACAGCGCGCCGTCGAGGTATTCCCACACGGGGCGGGCGAATTCGGGTTGGCTGCGGTCGGCCTTGATCACGTCCATGTCTGGCGTGACGCCGAGGAATGCACGGTCGAACAGGCTCGGGTTGATACCGGCTTGCAGGGCTTGCTGACGAAAGCCCGCCTGCCATTGGGCGAAGGTTTGCAGTGGCTGGATTTCGCTGCTGACGTCGGCAGTGGTGCCGGGCAGGGTGACAACCGGAGCGGGCTGGGCAGGTGCCAGCGGCAGAGCATCGGCGGCGGTAGGTTTTTCCGCACAGGCGACAAGAAGAATGAAGCTTGCGGCCGCGATCAGTTGGCGGGGCTGCCGGCGAAGCGTGAGACTAGAGGGCATGCACAAATCCAGAATTGCAGGTCAGGTAGCGACCATATCATGCCTGCGCAATTCATGCCTTTCATGCCGCCAGAAAGGAAGAAGCCTCCCAATCTCTCGATTGGAAGGCTTCGCGGCGGTAGCTGCCTTTGCCTTTTTCTGCCCGTTCCTGGCGGCAACGGAACAGCGGTTGGGCGACGATGGATTTGGCTTTGTTGGGGCCGTGCTTGCGCGGCTTCTTGCTCATGGCATGTTCCCGATGGGGTGGGTTTCGGGGCGCACTTTAGGCCGCAGCGGGCGGCTCGGCCAATTGATTGTATATATGGCGGCTGCTATTGCACCGGCAGGTTCAGGCGCTGCCCGGCCATCAACAGTGCCAGGCGGGACAGGCTGGTCCATGGCGAACCCACCGCCTGGCCCTTGATCTGCGCATCGATGTGCTGGGCATCCTGCAGCAGCATCGCCCAGCGCTGCGCCGACAGGCGCTGCAGCGCCTTGCTTACCAACGGCCGGCGTTTGTCCCACACCGGTGGCCTGGCTTGGCTGAAGGCCTTGTCCAGCGGCACGCCCTGGCTGAACTGCTGCGCAAGCCCCGCGAGCAGGCGTAGTTCGCGGGCCAGCGCCCAGAGGATTACCGGCGGCTCGACACCTTCGCCGCGCAACCCTTCGAGCATGCGCAAGGCGTGCCCGGCTTCGCCGTTGAGAATCGCATCGACCAGGCCGAAGACATCGAAGCGTGCGCTGTCGGCCACCGCTGCCTGCACCGTCTCGACGGTAATCGAGTTACCTTCGGCCAGCAGCTTGAGCTTTTCGATCTCTTGCGCTGCCGCCAGCAAGTTACCCTCGACACGCGTTGCGATCAGGTCGACGGCATCGCGCTGCGCCGAAAGCCCGGCCTGGGCCAGGCGCTGGTTGATCCACTGCGGCAATTGGTGGGCATCCACCGGCCAGATCTGGATGAACTGGCAGTTGCCGCCCTCGACCAGCGCCTTGCCCCATTTGGTTTTCTGCGCGCTGCCGTCCAGCTTGGGCAGGCTGATCAGCAGCAGCGTGTCCTCGGCCGGCTTGGCACAGTACTCGATCAGCGCTGCCGCACCCTTGTCGCCCGGTTTGCCGGACGGCAGGCGCAGCTCCAGCAGGCGCCGCTGGGCGAACAACGACAGGCTGGCACCGGCCATGAGCAAGGTGCCCCAGTCGAAGTTGGCGTCGGCACTGAACACCTGGCGCTCGTCGAAGCCCTGCTGGCGGGCGGCTGCGCGAATGGCATCGGCAGCTTCCTGGCACAGCAGCGGGTCATCGCCACTGACGATATAGACCGGCGCCAGCGAGCCTTGCAGGTGCTTGTTGAGTTGGGCGGGGGATAGTTTCATAAGGCAGGCGGGGCACCCTGGGTGCCCCGCTCAGGCTCACTGCGCAGGCATCTGCATCGGCGACTGTTGCGGCGTCTCGTCCTGGATGCGCTGGGCTTCCTGTTCGGCACGGGCTTCGGCCTTGGCACGTTCGTCAGCCTTGCGCTGCAGTTCGTCCAGGTGTTCCGGGGTGATCTGCTGCAAGCGAACCATCAGGCGTTGAACCAGTTCGCGGCGTGCTTCGCGGCGGATCTGTTCGCTTTCCTGGCTGCCGGCGGTGACGTTGTTGCCGTCACGCACGAAATAGCGGCGGACTTCGACTTTGTCCCCCATCAGCAGGGCGTCGTTGCGGCCCTTGATGACGTAGTCCACGGTGGTGGTCAGCTCGTATTCGGCCGAGCGGGAAGCGCGGGTGGAACTGACCGCGCGGTCTTCATCCTGCTCGTTGGTCAGTACCAGTTTGTACGGCGCACCCTTGTGCACGTTAACGCCGCTGTTTTCGAGCGTGCGGCGCAGCTGGGTCACGACTTCGCCGTAGGCGTTGCGCGCGCTGAGGTCCAGCTCGGTGATGGTAATTTCGTTGCCGCCAGTACCGCGCAGCTGGAACCCGCAGGCGCTGAGCAGCACGGCCAGGCCGATTACCAGCAGATTGCGTTTGATCATGTTGTAGCTCCCTCGTGGGCCAGATACGCCCGCCCTGTATTGGGGGCGGGCGCTGCCATCAATTGGCGACGATGTTGACCAGTTTGCCCGGCACCACGATGACCTTGCGGATGGTCAGGCCGTCGGTGAAACGCAGGACATTTTCGTTGTTGCGGGCCGCAGCCTCGATTTCTTCGCGGCTGGCGGCGGCTGGCATTTCTACCTGGCCACGCAGCTTGCCGTTGACCTGCACCACCAGGGTGACGGTGTCCTGCACCAGCGCGCTTTCGTCGACGCTCGGCCAGCCGGCGTCGATGACCGCCTGCTCGTGGCCAAGGTGCTGCCACAGCGAGTGGGAGATGTGCGGGGTGATCGGCGCCAGCAGCAGGGTGACCGCTTCCAGGCCTTCCTGCAGCAATGCGCGGTCCTGGGCAGTGGCTTGCGGGGCCTTTTCCAGCACGTTCATCACGGTCATCACCTGGGCGATGGCGGTGTTGAACTTGTGGTACTGGCCCACGTCGGTGCTGGCCTGTTTGATGGCAGCGTGGATGGCACGGCGGATGACCTTTTGCTCATCGTTCAGCGCGGCGGTGTCCAGCTTGCCCGGCAGGCCTTGGGCCACGTGGGCCTGGGCCAGGCGCCAGACGCGACGCAGGAAGCGGCTGGCACCTTCGACGCCGGAGTCGGACCATTCCAGGCTCATGTCAGGCGGCGAGGCGAACATCATGAACAAGCGGCAGGTGTCGGCGCCGTAGGCTTCGATCATCGATTGCGGGTCGACGCCGTTGTTCTTCGACTTGGACATCTTCTCGGTGCCGCCGATTTCGACCGGCAGGCCGTCGGTCTTCAGGCGTGCGCCGATGATCTTGGCCTTGCTGTCGCGCTCGATTTCGACGTCCGCCGGGTTGAACCAGTCCTTGCCGCCGTTGCTGGCAACGCGGTAGTAGGTTTCGGCAACGACCATGCCCTGGGTCAGCAGGTTCTTGAACGGCTCGTTGGAGGTGACCAGGCCTTCGTCGCGCATCAGCTTGTGGAAGAAGCGGGCGTAAAGCAGGTGCAGGATGGCGTGTTCGATGCCACCGATGTACTGATCGACCGGCAGCCAGTGGTTGGCCGCTTTCGGGTCGACCATGCCACCTTCGTAGTTTGGCGAGGCGTAACGGGCGAAGTACCAGGACGACTCGACGAAGGTGTCCATGGTGTCGGTTTCGCGCTTGGCCGCGGTGCCGCATTTCGGGCACGTGCACTCGTAGAACTCAGGCATGCGCGCCAGTGGCGAGCCGGCGCCGTCCGGGACGACGTTTTCGGGCAGGGTGACCGGCAGTTGGTCTTCCGGCACCGGCACGTCACCGCAGGCTGGGCAGTGGATGATCGGGATCGGGCAGCCCCAGTAGCGCTGGCGGCTGATGCCCCAGTCGCGCAGGCGGAACTGGGTGCGCGACTTGCCGAGTTCCTTGCGGATCAGCGCGGCTTCGATGGCGTCGAAGGCGCCGGCGAAGTCCAGGCCGTCGAATTCGCCGGAGTTGATCAGTTGGCCGTGCTCGCCGTAGGCGGCCTGCCATTCGGTGCCGACTTCGTCACCGGCACTGGTGCGCACCACGGCCTTGACGGGCAGCTGGTACTTCTGGGCGAACTCGAAGTCGCGCTCGTCATGGGCAGGAACGGCCATGACCGCGCCATCGCCGTAGTGCATCAGCACGTAGTTGGCGACCCACACCGGCAGTTTTTCGCCGGTGAGCGGGTGCTCGACGAACAGGGAAGTGGGCATGCCCTTCTTCTCCTGGGTGGCCATGTCGGCCTCGGCGACGCTGCCGCCTTTGCATTCGTCGATGAACGCCTGCAGCGCGGCATTGCCCTGGGCCGCCTGGGTGGCCAGCGGGTGCTCTGCAGCGACCGCCACGTAGGTGGCGCCCATCAGGGTGTCGGGGCGGGTGGTGAAGACTTTCAGTGCGCCTTGGTGGCCAATGCTTGCGACATCGTAAGGGAACGCCACTTCCATGCCGCGCGACTTGCCGATCCAGTTGCGCTGCATGGTCTTGACCTGCTCAGGCCAGCCGGTCAGCTCGTCGAGGCTTTCCAGCAGCTCGTCGGCGTAGTCGGTGATGCGGAAGTAGTACATCGGGATTTCGCGTTTTTCGATCAGCGCGCCCGAACGCCAGCCACGGCCATCGATGACCTGCTCGTTGGCGAGGACGGTCTGGTCGGCCGGGTCCCAGTTCACGGTACCGTTTTTACGGTAGATGACGCCTTTTTCGAACAGGCGGGTGAACAGCCACTGTTCCCAGCGGTAGTAGTCCGGCTTGCAGGTGGTGACTTCACGCGCCCAGTCGATGGCCAGGCCCAGGCTTTGCAGCTGGGTCTTCATGTAGTCGATGTTTTCGTACGTCCACTTGGCCGGTGCGACGTTGTTTTTCATCGCGGCGTTTTCTGCCGGCATGCCAAAGGCGTCCCAGCCCATCGGCTGCAGGACGTTCTTGCCCAGCATGCGCTGGTAGCGGGCAATCACATCGCCAATGGTGTAGTTGCGCACGTGCCCCATGTGTAGCTTGCCGCTCGGGTACGGGAACATCGACAGGCAGTAGTAGGTGTCCTTGCCTGGCTGTTCGGTAACAGCGAACGACTGTTGCTCGTCCCAGAAGGTCTGGGCGGCGGCTTCGATATCACGGGGCGTGTATTGTTCGTGCATGGCTACTTTAATTTACTGAGAGAGGAAAGACCCTGTTCACAGGCCGCGAAAGCTCGCAACGACCGGCACTGCGGTGTCGATAGAGTGAACGCCGTAGCATACATGAGCGCCGCGTATCGTGGGAAACCCTGATTGCATCGCCCGCCGCGTGGGCCGTTGGTCGCAGCGACCGGCTGCTTTCGCAGGCACCGCTAAGCTGATTTGTGGGGGGAGATATTCTGACCTTCAATGAGGTGAACGGATGGGAGATTCGCAACTAACCGCTATCAAACCGGAGCTGTATGAACGCCTGATCGACCGTCTTGGGCTGGCACTTGAAACGGCCAGAACCTCGGTACGATTACGCGACGAGATGCCTGCAGAGCTCGAATTGAGTGGGCTTAGCCACGCCGAGTTCGAGGTGATCAAGGCCTACCTGGAATCCCTCCCGGAAGGCCGCGATGCCAGCGCCGCTACCCGCGCGCAACCGGCTTCGGCCAGCATCACCTGGCTGAAGGATCGCAAGCGCAGCGATGCGCACGCCAAGCCCAGGACGCGAATGTCGCGTTAGTCGTTCAGGCAGGCCTGCGCAGTCATCGCGCAGGTTCATCATTACCCTGCACTGTCCGGCGCCGGTAGCCTCTTGAGGCCCGGCGCCGATACTTTTAGGCTGCATGCCTTCCATGGAGGTGTGTAATGCCGATTCGCTTTTTCATCAAACAATGGCTGATGCCACCGGGCCTGCTGCTGCTCTTGCTCCTTGCTGCGTGGTGGCTGCGCCTGCGCCACCCGCGCCTGGCGCTGGGCTGCTTTTGCCTGGGCGCCGGGGGCTTGCTGTTGATGAGCCTGCCGCTGGTGGTCGAACAGGCGGCGCGGCGCCTTGAAACCGAGGCTGCGCTGGCACCGGCCAGTTGGGCGAACCTGGCGAAACAGGCCGACGCCATCATCGTGCTGGGGGCAGGGCGCGAGCGTGGCGACCCGGCATGGGGCGGTAGTGACCAGCCTAGCTACATGGCGTTGGAGCGCATGCGGTATGCCGCGGCACTGGCCAAAGCCTCAGGCGTGCCGGTGCTGACCAGCGGCGGGCTGCACTACGGCACACCGCCGAGCGAGGCGCAATTGATGGCCGAACGCTTGCAAGCGGACTTTGGCGTCAGTGTGGCCTGGAAGGAAGAAACTAGCCGCACCACCTGGGAGAACGCCGAATACACCGCCAAGGTGCTGCAACCCCTGGGCATCCGCCGAGTGATCGTGGTCACCCAGGCCTGGCACATGCAGCGCGCACGCTGGAGCTTCGAGCAGAACGGTTTCGAGGTGGTGCCGGCGCCGGTGGGCTTCCTGGGGCGCGAACATGCGCGGCCATTCGCCGGGCTGCTGCCGGAAAGCCGCGCATTGTGGCAAAACGGGCAGTTGCTCAATGAGGCGGTGGGGTTGCTGGGGTATCGCTTGTTCTACTGACAACGGCGCTTTGCAGGCATTGCCTGCAAAGAGCCAATAGCGGTGCGGTCAAACGGTCTTGGCGATCCGTCCGGCCAGCAGCGCCCAGCCCAACAGCAGCCCACAGACGATTGCCAGTGGCCACGAACGCCATTGCAGGTAAGGCGTCAGCTGTTGCATGGGTACGACTTCGCCGTACAGCACGGCGCGTTCGAACTGCGGAATCTGCGTGGTGATGCGGCCAAACGGGTCGATCAGCGCAGTCACGCCATTGTTGGTGGCGCGGATCATCCAGCGGCCCGCTTCGAGCGCTCGCATTTGTGCCATTTGCAGGTGCTGCAGCGGCCCGATCGAGGTGCCGAACCAGGTGTCGTTGCTGATCGTCAGCAGCAGGTCGCTGCGTGCCGCAAGGCCTGCGGCGAACTCGGGGTAGACCACTTCGTAGCAAATGTACGGCGCGATTTGATAGCCCTTGGCCTGCAGCAGTGGCTGGTCGTCCGGGCCACGGGCGAAGTCCGACATCGGCAGGTTGAAGAACTCGATGGCGCCGCGCAGCATGTCCTGCAATGGCACGTATTCACCGAATGGCACCAGCTTTTGCTTGAGGTAGGTGCCGTCGCCTTCACCGGTAACCGTCACCCCATTGAAGTAGCGGCGCTGCTGATGGACCACCTGGCGCACCGGCACCCCGGTAATCAGCGCGGTATGCCGCTCGGCGGCAAATGCGCCCATCATGTCGAGGTAACCCTGGGCCTGGTCCTTGAGCACCGGCACCGCTGTTTCTGGCCACACCAGCAGGTCAACCGGCTTTGAGCTGAAACTCATGTCGCGGTACAACGCCAGTTGCGTATTGACGTGGGCCGGGTCCCATTTCAGGTCCTGTTCGACGTTGCCTTGCAGTGCGGCCACTTTCAGCGGCTCGCCGGCAGGTTGGGTCCAGGCATGGCCCTTCAAGGCCATGCCGATCACCCAAGGCGCCACCAACAGCACAGCGCCAACCGCCAGGAACGACGGCCGCGCACGCAGGCGCGGCAGGTTGCACAGCAACGCGGCGCTCATCGCCAGGGCGAACGACACCAACCACACCCCGCCGACCGGCGCCAGCCCCGCCAACGGCCCGTCGAGCTGGCTGTAGCCGGCATAAAGCCAAGGGAACCCGGTGAGGAACCAGCCGCGGAACGCCTCTTGCAGCAGCCACAGCGCGGCAAAGCTCAAGGCATCGGCCAGTGGCGCTTCATCGCGGCGCAGCCAGCGCGCCCACAGCCAGGCGGGCAGGGCGAAGAACAACGCCAGCAAGGCGAAGAAACCCAGCAGCAGCAGGATCGCCAGCAACGGCGAGGCGCCGCCGTAGGTGTTCATGCTGACGTAGATCCACCAAGTGCCGGCGCCATACAGGCCAAAGCCGAAGCTCCAGCCACGGGCCAGTGCCTGGCGTGGGCTCAGTTGGCGCAGGCCAAGGTAGAACAGGGCAATCGACAGCAGCGCCAGCGGCCAGATGTCGAACGGCGCCAGGGCCAGCAGGGTGGAAGCGCCGGCCGCCATGGCCAGCAGGTTACCGGGCCAGCCGGGGCGGGTGATCCAGCGCATGTCGGTCCTTAGCGGGTAATCGGGGTCAGGCGCAGCAAGTGGATGCGGCGGCTGTCGGCATTGAGGATGCGGAACTTGTAGGCGCCGATCTCGGTGGTTTCGTTGCGCTTGGGCAGGTGCCCGAACGCGCTCATGACCAGGCCGCCGACAGTGTCGAATTCATCGTCGGAGAACTCGCTGTCGAAGAACTCGTTGAAGTTCTCGATCGGGGTCAGTGCCTTGACCAGGAAGTCACCGCTGGGCAGCGGCTTGATGTAGCTGTCTTCCTCGACGTCGTGTTCGTCTTCGATGTCGCCGACGATCTGTTCGAGCACGTCCTCGATGGTCACCAGGCCCGCCACACCGCCGTATTCGTCGATGACCACGGCCATGTGGTTGTGGTTGGCGCGGAACTCGCGCAGCAGCACATTCAGGCGCTTGGACTCGGGCACGAAGGTGGCCGGGCGCAGCAGGTCCTTGATGTTGAAGCTGTCGCCGTTCTCTTTGAGGATCAGCGGCAGCAGGTCCTTGGCGAGCAGGATGCCGAGCACATCGTCATGGCTTTCGCCGATCACCGGGTAGCGCGAGTGCGCCGCATCGATGATTGCCGGCAGGAATTCGCGCGGCGTCTGGCTGGCCTTGATGCTGATCATCTGCGAGCGCGGCACCATGATGTCGCGCACCTGCAGGTCAGCGACCTGGATGGCGCCTTCGACGATGGTCAGCGCTTCGCTGTCGAGCAGCTTGTTCTGATGGGCTTCGCGCAGCAGCTCAAGCAGCTCCTGGCGGTTTTTCGGCTCATGGGCAAAAGCCTGGGTCAGTTTGCCCAGCCAGGACTTTTGCCCGTTGCTCGATCGGTCTTCGCTCATGGCGGTTACTCGTGTTCCTTGCAGTGTCAGTGTGTGATTGAGTCGGTTTCGTCGCAGGCGTAGGGGTCGGGGTGACCCAGTTCAGCCAGCAATTCTCGTTCCAGCGCTTCCATTTCTTCGGCTTCGTCATCGTCGATGTGATCGTAGCCGAGCAGGTGCAGGCAGCCGTGGATAACCAGGTGCGCCCAGTGCGCCTCGAGCGCCTTGCCTTGTTCGGCAGCCTCGCGCTCGACCACGGCCACGCAGATGACCAGGTCGCCCAGCAACGGGATGTCGAGCAGGTCGTCGGGCACATCGGCCGGGAAGGACAGTACGTTGGTGGCGTAGTCCTTGTGCCGGTAGGTGTGGTTCAGCTCGCGGGCTTCGGCTTCGTCGACCAGGCGAATGGTCATTTCCGAGTCGGCGCTGCGCTGGCGCAGGGCCAGTTCGCACCAGCGGCGGAAGGCAGCATCGTCGGGCGCAGCGGCGTCGGTTGCGCGTTGCAGGTCAAGTTCAAGCATCTTTGTTGCTGCCCTCGGGGCCGGCCTGACGGCTTTCGAAGCGCTCGTAGGCCTCGACGATGCGTTGCACCAACGGGTGGCGCACCACGTCCTTGGGCTGGAAATGGGTGAAGCTGATGCCTGGCACGTCGCGCAGCACCTCGATGACATGCGCCAGCCCCGACTTGGTGCCGCGCGGCAGGTCGACCTGGGTGATGTCGCCGGTGATCACGGCGGTGGAGCCGAAACCGATGCGGGTGAGGAACATCTTCATCTGCTCAAGCGTGGTGTTCTGACTTTCGTCGAGAATGATGAAGCTGTTATTGAGCGTGCGCCCGCGCATGTAGGCCAGCGGGGCGATTTCGATGACTTGGCGCTCGATCAGCTTGGCCACGTGCTCGAAGCCGAGCATCTCGTACAGGGCGTCGTAGAGCGGGCGCAGGTACGGGTCGATTTTCTGGGCCAGGTCGCCGGGCAGGAAGCCGAGCTTTTCGCCGGCCTCGACCGCCGGGCGTACCAGCAGGATGCGGCGCACCTGCTCGCGCTCCAGCGCATCTACCGCGCAGGCCACGGCCAGGTAAGTCTTGCCGGTACCGGCCGGGCCCACACCGAAGTTGATGTCGTTGGCGAGGATTTCTTTCACGTAGCGCTGTTGGTTGGCCCCACGCGGGCGGATGGCGCCCTTGCGTGTGCGCAGCGATACGCTGACCTCGTTGACTGCTGGGTTGTCGAGGGTTTCGACCGTCGATTCCTGCAGGTAGAGATGGACGGTTTCCGGCGACAGGTCAGTGGCCTTGGCCTCGCGGTAGAGGCGGCGCAGCAGCTGTTCGGCAGCGGCAGTGGTCCGGGGTTCGCCAATCAGTTCGAACTGATTGCCGCGGTTGCGGATCTCGATGGCCAGGCGTTGCTCGATCAGGCGCAAGTGCTCGTCGAACTGGCCGCACAAGTTGGCGAAACGATGGGCCTCGAACGGTTCGAGGATGAAGCGATGGGGTTGTATGGGTGCGTTCAAGGTGGTTTTTTAGCCGCTCGTCGGCAATGAATGTGGACCAAGAATAACCCTTGCTGGGCAGTGGCGAAAGCACTGAAACGATCAAGGGTATGCAGCGCCTGTCCGGGCCCTGTCACAGCTGGTCGCAGTTTTCTGTAGGAGCGGCCTTGCGTCGCGAAAGGGCTGCGCAGCAGCCCCGAAGATTTCTGCATGGGGCCAAAGTATTGGGGCCGCTGCGCGCCCCTTTCGCGACACAAGGCCGCTCCTACACAAACGAAGTGGTTTGCCTGGAGGCATAGGTCTTTTCAGGAGCCTGCGCTGACGGCTCAGGGCAGTGGCGAGAACGGCGAGCGACTTTCGGCGTTTTGCAGTTCCAGCAGATACCTGCGGAAAATCTGCCCGAGCACTTGGGTTGCGTGTTCGAGTTCGTCGCGGGGCATCTGTTCGGTGACTTCGTCGGCAAGGTCGAGCGCATCTTCAGCGCCGTTGACCGCGGCCATTTTCAGCAGGATATAGGCCTGCACGTTGTTGGCCTTGACCCCTTCGCCGCGATAAAACATCGAGCCGAGGCGGTATTGCGCCTGGGCGTTGCCTTGCAGCGAGGCTTTTTCGAACCACTTCAGGGCGCTTTCGAGGTTGCGCGGCGTGGCACTGTAGTAGAACTCGCCGAGTTCGTACTGCGCCGAGGCGTCCCCGCTTTGTGCCGTCCGCTCGCAGGCCTTGAGGGCGTTCTCCAGGTCCTCTGGTGCCACGTTCAGCGTGCAGCGCCCCGTCGCCGGAATCAGCAACGAGTTACCGCCCTCTGCCAGGGCCAGCAAAGGCTGAAGAAGCAACAGGCAGCCCAGGGTCAGGGCGCGGCCGGTGCGGTTCATGGGGATCGACTTACCTCTGCAAAACTGCGACCAATGTCTCTGGTGGCACATTATGGGATAAGCAGCGCCAACCTTACAAAGTTTTACTGACATTTCTGCTAGGGCGGCGCGAAGCACAGGGCTGTGACGTGCATCACAGCCCTGCCTGGCGGGCTTACTTGAGCTTGGCGAACGCGCGTTCGGCGGCATCCAGGGTGATCTGCAGCTCCTTGTCGCCGTGGGCGATGGAGGTGAAACCGGCCTCGAATGCGCTCGGCGCCAGGTACACGCCACCTTCGAGCATCAGGTGGAAGAAGCGCTTGAAGCGCTCGGCGTCGCTCGCCATGACATCTTCAAAGGTGACGATGTCGTCAGCGCCGCTGAAGTACAGGCCGAACATTGCACCGGCCTGGGTGGTGACGAACGGAATACCGGCAGCATCGGCGCGCTGTTGCAGGCCATCGAGCATACGGCTGGTGAAGTCGGTCAGCTCGGCATGGAAACCTGGGCGGCTGATCAGGCGCAAGGTGGTCAGGCCTGCCGCCATGGCCAGTGGGTTGCCCGACAAGGTGCCGGCCTGGTACACCGGGCCCAGCGGGGCGATGCAGCCCATGATTTCACGCTTGCCGCCGAAGCAGCCGACCGGCATGCCGCCACCGACAATTTTGCCGAAGGTGGACAGGTCCGGGGTGATGCCGTAGTGGCCCTGGGCGCCGCCCAGCGAAACGCGGAAGCCGGTCATCACTTCATCGAAGATCAGCACCACGCCGTGTTTGTCGCACAGGCTGCGCAGGCCTTCGAGGAAGCCCGGCGCCGGGGGCACGCAGTTCATGTTGCCGGCAACCGGCTCGACGATGATGCAGGCGACGGTCTGGCCGACTTCGGCCAGGGTCTTTTCAACCTCGGCGATGTTGTTGAACGGCAGCGTCAGGGTGTGCTTGGCAAAGTCTGCCGGCACCCCGGCCGAGCTCGGCACGCCTTGGGTCAACAGGCCGGAGCCGGCTTTTACCAGCAGGCTGTCGGAGTGGCCGTGGTAGCAGCCTTCGAACTTGATGATGGCGTCACGGCCGGTGTAGCCACGGGCCAGGCGGATGGCGCTCATGGTGGCTTCGGTGCCGGAGCTGACCATGCGCACCATTTCCATCGACGGCACGATCGAGCAGACCAGGTCTGCCATTTCGGTTTCCATGGCGGTCGGGGCGCCGTAGGACAGGCCGTGCTGCAACTGGTTGCGCACCGCATCCAGCACCTCGGGGTGGCCGTGGCCGAGAATCATCGGGCCCCAGGAGCCGACATAGTCGACGTAGCGCTTGTCGTCTTCATCGATGACGTAGGCGCCTTCGGCGTGCTTGAAGAACAGCGGCGTGCCGCCGACGCTCTTGAAGGCGCGCACAGGCGAGTTGACGCCACCGGGGATGTGTTTCTGGGCTTGGGCAAACAGGTCTTCGGAACGGGACATGGAATTTTCTCTTTGAATCAGCAAGCGAACAGGGCGTTGAAGGCGCGGGCGCGGCGGGTGACTTCCTGCGCGCTGTCGGCACCGAACAAGCCGTGGATCACCGCCAGCAGGTCGGCGCCGTGGGCGACCAACGGGGCGGCGTTGTCGAGGGTGATGCCGCCGATCACGGCGATCGGCAGGCGAACCTGGGCGCGGGCCTGCTCCAGCAGGTCAAGGCTTGCAGCCGGTGCGCCCGGCTTGGTTACAGAATTGAAGAAGCGCCCGAAGGCGACGTAGTTTGCCCCCTCGCTGGCGGCCTGCCGGGCCAGCTCAAGGCTGGCGTGGCAGGTGGCGCCGATCACCGCGTGGCGGCCGAGCAGGGCGCGGGCTGGGGTCAGCGGGCCGTCGGTCTGGCCCAGGTGCACGCCCACGCCCAGGCGCGCGGCCAGTTCGGCGTCGTCGTTGATGATCAGCTGCGTGCCGTAGCGTTCGCAGAGTTTCATCAGGGCTTCGGCTTCACGCAGCCGGCGCGCCGCATCGTCGCCCTTGTCGCGGTACTGCAGCAGGCACACACCGCCTGCCAGCGCCGCTTCGACGTGGGACAAAAACCGGCCGGCGAGCAGCTGGCTGTCGGTGATCGCATACAGACCGCGGAGCGTCATCGGGTGGCCTCGTGTCAGGAACAGAAATCCAGGGGCAGGCGGCGCGGCACATACTGGCCTTTGCCCAGTTGCTCGGCGTCGCGCAGGGTTCGCCAGGTGTAGTCCAGGGCACTGCGCACTGCGCTTTGCAGTTGCTCGCCGTGGGCCAGGCGGCCGGCCAGGGCACTGGCCAAGGTGCAGCCTGAACCATGGTAGCTGCCCGGCAGGCGCTGGCAGGTCCAGGTGTGTTGCTCGCCATTGCGGCTGTACAGGCGATTGTGGATTTCGTCCTCGTCGCCGTGGCCGCCGGTAATCAGCAGGTGCCGGCAGAAGCGCAGCAGTACGTCGGCGCATTCATCGGCCGTGCCCTCGGGCAGTTCGGCCAGGATGCGCGCTTCGGGCAGGTTCGGGGTGGCGATGGTCGCCAGTGGCAGCAGGCGCTCACGCACCGCGTAGCCCACTTCATCCTTGCCCAGCCGGCCGCCACCACCTGCGCGCAGCACCGGGTCGCAGACCAGCGGCAGGTGCGGGTGGGCGGCAAGCAGTTCGGCGACGGTATCGACCATGGCGATCGAACCGAGCATGCCGAGCTTGACCGCAGCCACCGTGGAGTCGGCCAGCACGGCATTGGCCTGGGCCAGCACCCACTCGCGGTCGAGCACACGGAAGTCGGAGACGTTGACGGTATCCTGCACGGTCAGGGCGGTTACCGCGGGCGCGGCATGGCATCCTTGGGCGAGCAGGGCTTCGATATCTGCCTGCAGCCCGGCGCCACCACTGGGGTCGTGGCCGGAGAGACAGAGGACAACGGGGCGGGAGCTGTAGGTATTCATGGTCGGCGAGCTTATCACCAAACCCTTTTGCGCGGCTCGGTCGCCGCGCAAGAGTTGCTGATCGAACCGTCAGGTAGCGTGCCCGGAGGGGCTGTAAATGGCTGGCTAGAGCCTTCAGTGGCAAATTGCGCGGCCTCTCGGCTGATGCCTGGAAGCTATGCTAGAGTGCGCGCACAAATCGATAACGGGTTCTGCCGGCTTACGTCGTCTCAAAAGGAAAGGAGGCCACCGCGACGCAACTGGACTGACCATGCTGGGGCTGTATGCGCTATCTGCTGATTTTGCTTTTGGGCTGCTTGCCCCTGTTCGCCGGGGCGGTCGATTTCGACGACGCCACCGGGCGCCTGCCGCTTGGGCGGCACATGCAGGTCTTCGAGGATACCGACGGCAGCGCAAGCATCGCCCAGGTCAGCTCGCCTGCGTTCGCCAGCCGCTTCCACACGCACCCCTACGAGGTGCTCAACGCCGGCTACTCCAACTCGGTGTTCTGGTTGCGCATCGACCTGCACTACCTCGCCACGGCCAACGCCACCGCGCGCCAATGGCTGCTGGAACTCGCCTACCCGCCGCTCGATCACCTCGAACTCTATCTGCCCGACCCGCAGGGCCAGTACCGCCTGACCCAGCGTACCGGCGACGCGCTGCCGTATGCCAGCCGGCAGATCCGCCAGAACAACTACCTGTTCGAGCTGCCCATGACGCCGGGCGAGGAAACCACGGTGTACCTGCGCCTGCACAGCGAGGGTTCAGTGCAGGCGCCGCTGACCTTGTGGTCGCCCGAGGCCTATATGGAAGACCAGCCCACGCGCCTGTATGTGCTGGGCATGATCTACGGTGTGCTGTTGGTGATGCTGGTGTACAACCTGTTTATCTTCCTGGCCGTACGCGACGTCAGCTACCTGTACTACATCCTTTATATCGGCTCGTTCGGCCTGTACCAGGTGTCGGTCAACGGCGCCGGCATTGCCTATTTCTGGCCGGACAACCCCTGGTGGGCGAATGCCTCGACGCCGCTGTTCATTGGCGCTGCCGGGTTGTTTGGCTGCCAGTTCGCCCGCCACTTCCTGCAGATGAACCGGCTCAGCCGTGCCTTCGACCGGCTGTTGCTGGGTTTGATGGCAGGCGGCGCGCTGGTGATGGTGCTGGCGGTGACCCTGCGCTACGGCGTGGCACTGCGCATGGCCACGGTGCTGGCGCTGCTGTTCACCGTCGGCATTTTCAGCGCCGGGCTTTACGCCTGGTGGCGTGGGCTGCGGGTGGCGCGCTGGTTCATCATTGCCTGGAGCGCGTTCCTGCTTGGCGGGCTGGTCAATACCCTGATGGTGCTGGGCTACCTGCCCAACGTGTTCATCACCATGTACGCCAGCCAGCTTGGCTCGGCGCTTGAAGTGGCGCTGCTGTCGCTGGCGCTGGCCGACCGCATCAACAGCCTGCGTGACGAACAGGCGCGGACCCTGCGCGAAACCGGCCGCACCCTTGAGCAGTTGAACCAGCAGCTGGCACACAGCAACCGCCTCAAGGACGAGTTCCTGGCCACGGTCACCCACGAATTGCGTACCCCGATGAACGGCGTGATTGGCTCGTTGGAACTGCTGCACACCTTGCCGATGAGCGCCGAGCAGGCCCAGTACCACCGCACCGCCACAGGCTCGGCGCAAGACATGATGACCATGGTCGACGACATTCTGCTGCTCACCGAGCTGCAGGCCGGGCGCCTGCGCAAGCATGGCGTGCCGTTCAGCCTGCGCCGCTTGTTGCAGGAGCTGCGCGCAGGCTACGCCGGCCAGGCCTTGGCCAAGGGCCTGTACCTGAGCCTGGACCTGCCGGCGGAGCTGCCCGACAACCTGATCGGCGACCCGCAAAAACTTGCCCGCTGCCTTGCCTGCCTGGTGGACAACGGCCTCAAGTTCACCCATCAGGGTGGCGTTACCGTGCAAGTGCGCGGGCGCCTCACCGGGCCACAGACGCTGGCCTTGTGCATCACCGTCAGCGACAGCGGCATCGGCTTCGAAGACCTCGACCAGGCGGTGCTGTACCAGCGTTTCTACCAGGTTGATGGGTCGATGACCCGGCGCTATGGCGGCCTGGGTATTGGCCTGTCGATCTGCCGGCAAATGGGCGACTTGATCGGCGCCACGCTGGCCCACGAATCGACGCCGGGCCTGGGCAGCCGCTTCGAGCTGAGCCTGAACCTGGCGCTGGCCAAGGCGCAGATGCCGGCGGATCGGCTGAGCAAGGGTGTGCAGGGCGGCTGAGCATTAGTCCGTTTTGTCACTTTGACGGGGCGGATTGCAGTGCTTCACTGGATGTCCAGGCATGACCTGAACCAGGAGGCCCGCCATGAACCTGCATCAGTTCGCTGAAACCCACGAAGTCAGCAACCAGCCGCCACCGCTGGACGGCGCCAACCTCTACCGCCTCGACCTGCCCCTGCAGGAATGGGTGCGGCGCTGTGGGGCCGGCTGGGCCGAGTCGCGCATCGATGCCTACGGTGCGCTGGCCGGTGGCCCGCTGATGGACGCAGGGTTTCTGGCCAATGCGCACAAGCCCGAATTCAGTAGCCACGACCGCTACGGGCAGCGCATCGACCTGGTGACGTTTCACCCGGCCTACCACCAGCTGATGCGTACTGCCGTCGAGCATGGCCTGCCATCGCTGCCCTGGGCCGAGCCGCGCGCGGGCGCCCATGTCGCCCGCGCGGCCATGACCTACCTGCACAGCCAGGCCGAAGCCGGCAGCGGCTGCCCGCTGACCATGACCTTCGCGGCGGTGCCGGCGTTGCGCCTGCAACCGGAGCTGGCCGGCTACTGGTTGCCCAAATTGCTCAGCCGCGAGTATGACCCACGCAACGTAGGGGCCCAGCACAAGGCCGGGGTCACCTTCGGCATGGCCATGACCGAGAAGCAGGGCGGCACCGATGTGCGCGCCAACACCACCCGCGCCTACCCGGTGGGCGCCCCCGGCCCGGCGCAGCCCTACGAGCTGGTGGGGCACAAGTGGTTCTGCTCGGCGCCGATGTGCGACGCCTTCCTGACCCTGGCCCAGACCGACAAGGGCCTGAGCTGCTTTTTGCTGCCGCGCCACCGCCCTGACGACCAGCGCAACCAGTTCTATATCCAGCGCCTGAAGAACAAGCTCGGCAACTGCTCCAACGCGTCCAGCGAAGTCGAGTTTCGCGGCGCGCTGGCGTGGATGGTCGGTGAAGAAGGCCGCGGCGTGCCGACCATCATTGAAATGGTCGGCATGACCCGCTTCGATTGCATGGTCGGCTCCAGCGCACTGATGCGCCAGGCCCTGACCCAGGCAGCGCACCACTGCGCGCATCGCAAGGTGGGCGGGCGCCTGCTGGCCGAGCAGCCGTTGATGCAGAACGTGCTCGCCGACCTGGCGCTCGAAAGCGAGGCCGCGCTGGCGCTGAGCCTGCGCATGGGCCAGGCGCTGGACCAGCCCGACGACCCGCAGCAGGTGCACTTTGCCCGGCTGGTCACCGCGGTGGGCAAGTACTGGGTGTGCAAGCGCGCCCCGGCGATGATCAACGAGGCCGCCGAATGCCTGGGCGGCGCGGGGTATGTCGAAGACAGCATCCTGCCGCGCCTGTACCGCGAGGCGCCGGTCAACTCGACCTGGGAAGGCTCGGGCAACGTGCAGTGCCTGGATGTACTGCGCGCCCTGTCCAAAGAGCCCGGCGTGTTGGATGCGCTGTTTGCCGAACTGGGCGATGGCCACGGCGACCCGCGTCTGGCAGCGTTCATCGGCAACCTCAAAGGGGCGTTTACCGACACCGCCGACCTGCCTTACCGCGCCCGCCAGTTGACCGAAGACATCGCCCTGGCGCTGCAGGCCAAACTGTTGCTCGAAGCCGGAAATGCCACGGTCAGTGATGCGTTCATCGCCAGCCGGCTGGCCGGTGGTGGCCGGGCGTACGGCGCGCTGCCACGCGGGGTGGATGCCGAGGCACTGGTGGCGCGTGTTACACCGCTGTAATTACCTGCTCACGCCTGTGTAGGAGCGGCCTTGTGTCGCGATGGGCTGCGCAGCAGCCCCAGGATCTGCGTATCGCGCAAAATTGCCGGGGCCGCCTCGCAGCCCATCGCGGCACAAGGCCGCTCCTACATGATCACGCTCTGGCGAGCACTTTACGGGGGTGTATTTACCTTGCAACGCAGGCAAGATGGCTGTCATGCATGTCTGAAGACAGGATACCTAGCGTGAGCCAAGCGTTTGAAGTCGTTACTACCCCTGAACAGGCCGTCGACCGTCTGGCGGCCCTGCATGAACAAGCCACCGGTGCCCTCAGCCAGGCGCTCAAGCGTTACCTCAAGGACCGCACCGAGCCCAGCGAGGACGAGCGCGCGCTATACCGCTACCCGGCGCTGCGCCTGACCTACTTCAGCCAAGGCGAAGTCGCCGCCACCACCCGCGCCTACGCCAAGGTGCAAGTGGCCGGCACCTACAGCGTCACCGTCACCCAGCCCGCTGCATTTCGCGGCTATCTGCTCGAGCAACTGCGCCCGCTGATGCATGACTACACCGTCACCGTCGAAGTCGGTGTCAGCGAGCAGAACATCCCGTACCCCTATGTGGTCGATCAGGGCGACGAGCTGGCCGGCAGCGGCATCACCGCCGCGCAGCTGGCGCGGGTATTCCCCAGCACCGACCTGTCGGCGGCCACTGACAACATTGCCGACGGCCTGTACGACTGGGAAAGCGCCGAAACCCTGCCGCTGGCGCTGTTCGACGCCGCCCGCACCGATTTCTCGCTGCGCCGCCTGGTGCATTACACCGGCAGCGACTGGCGGCACATGCAACCGTGGATTCTGCTGACCAACTATCACCGCTATGTCGACCAGTTCATCGCCCATGGCCTTGAGCAACTGCGCGATGACCCGCGCTTCGTGCGCATGGTGCTGCCCGGCAATGTGGTCATCGAAAAGGCCATGGACAACGGCGAGGCCCAGGCGCTGGTTGCCGGTGTGGTCTGGCACCGCTACCAGATGCCGGCCTACCACTTGATCGCCGCCGACGGTGACGGGGTCACTTTGGTCAACATCGGCGTCGGCCCTTCCAACGCAAAGAACATCACCGACCACCTGGCTGTGTTGCGTCCGCACTGCTGGCTGATGATTGGCCACTGCGGCGGCCTGCGCCAGTCGCAGACCATCGGCGACTATGTGCTGGCCCACGCCTACATGCGCCGCGACGGTATTCTCGACCGCGTGGTGCCGCCGAACATCCCCATCCCGGCGCTGGCCGAGGTGCAGATGGCCTTGCAGGAAGCGGCGGCGCAAGTTACCGGCGAGCGTGGCGAGCAGTTGAAGAAACGCCTGCGCACCGGCACCGTGCTGACTTACGACGACCGCAACTGGGAGCTGCGCTGGGCCCAGGAACGGCCGTTGATCAACCTGTCGCGTGCCGTTGCGGTAGACATGGAAAGCGGCACCATCGCCGCCCAGGGTTATCGCCTGCGCGTGCCGTACGGCACGTTGTTGTGTGTCTCCGACAAGCCGCTGCACAGCGAGATCAAGCTGCCGGGCTCGGCCAATGCGTTCTACAACCGCGCGGTCAGCCAGCACCTGAAAATCGGCATCGCGGCGCTGGACCTGCTGCGTACCGAGCTCAACTCGCTGCACTCGCGTAAACTGCGCAGCTTCGATGAGCCGCCGTTCCGCTGAGGACCCATGCCCCTGCCTCCCCGCAACACCCCGCGCCGCCCGGCGGCGCGTCCTGCCGGCCCACGGCGCCAGCCCAAGGCGCCGCCGGCCGAGCCACGCCTGATCCTGTTCAACAAGCCGTTCGACGTACTCACCCAGTTCAGCGACGGCGAGGGCCGCGCCACGCTCAAGGACTACGTCGATATCCCCGGTATCTACCCGGCCGGGCGGTTGGACCGCGACAGTGAAGGCCTGCTGCTGCTGACCAACGACGGGCGCCTGCAAGCGCGCATCGCCGACCCCAAGCACAAGCTGGCCAAGACCTACTGGGTGCAGGTGGAGGGCGAGCCGAGCGCCGAGCAGGTGCAGCGGTTGCGCGAGGGTGTCGAGTTGAACGACGGGCCAACCTTGCCGGCCGAGGCGCGCGTGCTCGATGAGCCGCAGCTATGGCCGCGCAACCCGCCGGTACGTTTTCGCAAGAGCGTGCCGACGGCGTGGCTGGAGCTGGTGATTCGCGAAGGGCGCAACCGCCAGGTGCGGCGCATGACCGCTGCGGTCGGGCTGCCGACCTTGCGCCTGGTGCGGGTGAAGATTGGCGACTGGACCCTCGACGGCCTGGACCAAGGCTGCTGGCGCGAAGTGCCGGCCACGCTCTGACTTGCCATAGCGGCTGGCCCCGGCCTCTGTAGGAGCGGCCTTGTGCCGCGAAAGGGCTGCGTAGCAGCCCCAATATCGCGACTTCATGCAGAATCGCCGGGGCCGCTACGCAGCCCTTTCGCGACACAAGGCCGCTCCTACAGAAAGCGCGATAGCGCAGGTATACGGCCCTGGCGGGCTAAACCCCTTCGATAAAGCCCACCACCACGCTCTTGATGATGAACGCCAGCACCCCCAGCCCGAGCACAAAGAACAGGATCATCGTGCCGAAGCGCCCGGCCTTGGACTTCTTCGCCAGGTCCCAGACGATGAAACCCATGAAACCGATCAGTACGGTGACCAGGATGATCATCATCCATTCTTCGAATACGGCGGGATCCATCTGTTCGCTCCGGGCAGGTTGAAAACCCGATCATACGCCGGGCGGCAGGTGATTCAACGCAGGTGGGTCAATGGCATCTCGGTACTGGCCAACACCTGGTTCAGCACAAAGCTCGAACGCACGCTGGTTACCCCTTCGATGCGCGTCAGGCTGCCGAGAAGCAATTTCTGGTAATGGTCCATGTCCGGCACCACCACTTTCAACTGATAGTCGGCGTCCATCCCGGTCACCAAGCTGCATTCGAGCACCTGTGGCAGGTTGCGGATGGCCGCCTCGAACGTCTCGAAACGCTCAGGGGTGTGCCGGTCCATGCCGATCAGCACATACGCGGTAAGGCTCAACCCCAGCTTCTTGCGGTCGAGCAGCGCCACCTGGCGCGAGATATAGCCGTCGTCTTCGAGCTGCTTGACCCGGCGCGAGCACGGCGAAGGCGACAGGCCGATGCGCTCGGCCAGTTCCTGGTTGGAGATGCGCGCGTCGCGCTGCAATTCGGCAAGAATGCTCAGGTCGTAGCGGTCGAGCTTGCTCATGAAAGGGGCCTTTTCTATACGGATTGCGGTGAATTATCGAACCTGAGTGAAAAATTGCGCAAGTGCTATTTATCAGAGCAATCTTCGCAATCCTGTGCTGGCGCCTGTGGCCTATCTTTAACACCAGAATCACTGCCCGGACATCAGTCCACGGCGACGCGCCCCAGGCGGGCGGTCGCGGCTAGCGAACCGATCGGTTTTGCAGCCCCCGGGCTACGCACTGTCCAGAAGACGGTACGAGGTGAGCCGGTGTCACAAGCGCCGAGCACGGACAACATTTCCCGAAGGGAGGCCGCAAGGCCTCCCTTTTTTCATGCCTGCGCCACGGCCTGGCGCGGTAGACTGGCGGCCTGCAGGTTTTCCATAGCGAGGCAAAACATGAGGTCGCGCATCTGGCAGTTGGCAGGTGTTGGTCTGCTGGGCCTGGGCATCAGCCTGGGCGCGTTGGCCCAAGGGCCGGGCGACGGTCCACAGGACCCCAATGCAAATGGCAATGGTGGGCGTGGCTCGCCGCTGAACTCGCGCGATGAGGTGCGCCAGACCCAACCGCCGCGCCAAGGCTATTACCAGGATATCCCCCGGCGCCCCGGCGAAAATCGCCAATGGCAGGCCGGCGGCCCCGGTCAGCGCCACGGCGGCGAATGGGCCGGGCGCCCGGACGGCCACGGTAATGGCTGGGGGCCGGGGCCGCAGTATCGGCCTGGCCACAGCATCGACCGTTTCCCTGAGCGTTCATGGAAGGTGCCGTACCGGGGCCAGGAGTATTACTACTCCGGCGGCTACTGGTATCGCCCCAATGGCGGCAGCTATATCGTGGTCAACCCGCCTTATGGGGTGCGGGTGAGCTACCTGCCGTCCTATGCGCGGGAAGTCTGGTCGGGCGGGGCGTTGTTCTTTCTGGTGGCCGACACCTGGTACCAGTACCAGTCGAGCAGCCAGGAGTATGTGGTGGTCAGCCCGCCGGTGCAGGCGCCAGCGCCGCTGCCAGTGCAGCAACAAGGCAACAGCTATGATGTGGTCGCCTACCCGATGTACGGCCAAGGCCCCGAGCAGCAGGAGCAGGACCGCTTCCAGTGCCACCGCTGGGCCGTCAGCCAGTCCGGCTTCGACCCGGCCACGGCCACCTACGCGCCACCGGCCAACGTCGCCGACAACTATCGGCGCGCCCTCGGTGCCTGCCTGGGCGGGCGCGGCTACAGCATCAACTGACGGCTACACGGGGTCGGCGTGCACCATCACATCGGCCCGCGGGTAGCGCTCGCGGATCGCCGCCGAGGCCTGCACGCACAGCTCGTGGGCCTGGTGCAGCGGCAGGTCGCCGGGCAACTCCAGATGCAACTGCACGAACCAGTGGCTGCCCGATACCCGGCTGCGCAAATCGTGCACGCCTTGCACCCCAGGTATCGCCAGCACCACTTCGAGCATGCGCTCGCCAATATCGGCGGGCAGCTCCTGGTCCATCAGGATCGCGGTACTTTCCCGGGCGATTTGCAGCGCGCTCCAGAGGATGTACACGGCGATGCCCAGGCCGAACAGCGCATCCAGTTGCGGCCAGCCAAAACGCGCCAGCACCAGTGCAAGCAGAATGCTGCCGTTGAGCAGCAGGTCGGAGCGGTAATGCAGCGAGTCGGCGCGCACGGCGGTGGAGCCGGTGAGGCGGATCACCTTGCGCTGGAACGCCAGCAAGGCCACGGTCAGCACCAGTGACAGCACCATCACGCCGATGCCGGCCGCCGTGTCGCCCAAGGGCTGCGGCGCCTGTAACCGCTGCACCGCCTGCACCCCGATCAACACCGCACTGACGCCAATGAACAGCGCCTGCGCCATGCCGGCCAGGGCCTCGGCCTTGCCGTGGCCAAAGCGGTGGTCGTCATCGGCCGGGCGCAATGCGTAATGCACCGCGAGCAAATTAAGGAAAGACGCGACCGCATCCAGCGCCGAATCGGTAAGCCCGGCCAGCAGGCTCACCGAACCACTCAGCCACCAGGCGATGGCCTTGGTCACCACCAGGATGCTCGCCACCGTTAGCGAGGCGCGGGTGGCCAGGCGCAGCAGGCGTTGGTGTTCGGCGCTGACGGTCATGCTGCTGGCCCGGCGAGAGGTTGGCTCAAGCGGCTGGCACCAGGCCGTAGGCCGCCAACTGCTCGACGCTGCCGCGATGCTGGATCAGCCGTGGGTCGTCCAGCGGCAGGCGCTGGCCCAGTTCGCTTTCGAGAATAGCCTGCAGCTTGGCGTTGTCGACCTTGCCATCGGCATTGATCGCCGGCTTGAGCTTGGCCGGGTCGATTTGCGCGCTCTTGCCGCCGGGGTAGTAGATGGCGCCGGTGGCGAAGTCGATACCGAAGGCGATCAGGCCGGGGATGACGTAGAACAGAATACCGATGGCGTCCATTGCCACAACGACGGGGTCGATCTTGCCTTCGATCTGACCGCGGCGGTCAGGGTAGAAGATGGTGCCGCAGGCCGTCATTTGGGTCAGCAGGGTGGCGATCAGGGCGCCGCCGATGACACGGGAAGGGATGCGCATGTGTTTCTCCGAAAATAGACACTACAAGGGGCGTGCATTCGCGCTCGCCTGAAGCTCAGACCATGATCGGGCCGGCTCGGTTCGCCGTTATACTCGGACGATTGTTCGAGGACCACCATGATTTCATTACCGATCGATGCTGTACTGCCCGACCTGCGCCAGGCGCTGGCCGCCCGTAACGAAGCGGTGCTCGAAGCGCCACCCGGCGCCGGCAAGACCACCCGCGTGCCCTTGGCACTGCTGGACGCGCCCTGGCTCGACGGGCAGACCATCGTCATGCTCGAACCGCGCCGCCTGGCTGCACGCGCTGCGGCCGAACGGCTGGCCAGTGAACTGGGTGAGAAAGTCGGCGAAACGGTGGGTTACCGCATTCGCCTGGACAGCAAGGTTGGGCCGAAGACCCGTATCGAAGTGGTCACCGAAGGCATCCTCACCCGCCGCCTGCAGGCCGACCCCGGGCTTGAGGGCGTTGGGCTGCTGATATTCGATGAGTTTCACGAGCGCAGCCTCGACGCCGATCTGGCCTTGGCCCTGAGCCTCAACGGCCGCGCGTTGCTGCGCGACGAGCCGCTGAAAATTCTGCTGATGTCGGCCACCTTGGAGGGCGAGCGGCTCTCGAAACTGCTCGACGATGCGCCGGTGGTAAGCAGCCAGGGCCGCATGCACCCGGTGGATATCCAGTGGGGCCGCCCGTACCAGCCCGGCGAGTTCATCGAACCGCGCGTGGTGGATTGCATACTGCAAGCGCTGGCCGAGCAGAGCGGCAGCGTGCTGGTGTTTCTGCCGGGCCAGGCCGAGATTCGCCGCGTGCACCAGGCGCTGCAAGAAAGCCTCGGCGAGCGCCCCGAGGTGTTGCTGTGCCCGCTGCATGGCGAGCTCGACCTCAACGCCCAGCGCGCCGCCATCGAACCCGCGCCCACGGGCCTGCGCAAGGTGGTGCTGGCGACCAACATCGCCGAGACCAGCCTGACCATCGACGGCGTGCGCGTGGTTATCGACGCAGGCCTGGCGCGGGTGCCGCGCTTCGACCCCGGCAGCGGCATGACCCGCCTCGACACCCAGCGCATCTCACGCGCCAGTGCCACCCAGCGCGCCGGCCGTGCCGGGCGCCTGGAGCCGGGGGTGTGCTACCGACTGTGGTCTGAAGCCCAGCACGACCAACTGGCCGCTCATGGCAGCGCAGAGATGCTCCAGGCCGACCTCGCCGGGCTGGCGCTGCAACTGGCGCGCTGGGGCGTGACGCCGGATCAACTGAGCTGGCTCGACCAGCCGCCGACGGCCGCCTACGGCCAGGCCCAGGACCTGCTGGCCAGGCTCGGCGCCTTCAAGCCCGGCAGCCGCGACAACCTCAGCGCGCACGGCCAGGCCATGGCCGAACTGCCCGCACACCCCCGCATCGCTCACTTGCTGCTGCGTGGCCAGGAGCTTGGCCTGGCGGACATGGCCTGCGACCTCGCCGCCTTGCTGGGCGAACGCGACATCCAGCGCGGCGGTGGGGCCGACCTGCACACTCGGCTGGCCCTGCTCAGCGGCGAAGGCAAAGTGGCGCGGGGCGGGCAGGGCGGGGTGCAGCGTGCCCGGCAGCTGGCGCGCCAGTACCGTGGGCAGCTGCGCGGCAAACCGCGTAACCCGGTTGCTGACCCCGACCACTCGCGCTGGCTCGGCGCCCTGCTGGCGCTGGCGTACCCCGACCGCGTGGCCCGGCAACGCCGCGAGGGCGGCGCAGAGTATCGCCTGGCCAATGGCCGCGCCGCGTTGTTCAGCGAAGCCGACGCATTGATGAAGCAGCCCTGGCTGGTAATCGCCGACCTGGGCAGCCGGCAGGGCCAGCGTGAAGAGCGTATCTACCTGGCGGCTGAGTTCGACCCGGCGCTGTTTGACGATGTACTGGCAGAGCAAGTCGAAACCCTCGACCTGCTCGACTGGGATGAGCGCGAGCAGGTGCTGCGCGCCGAGCGCCAGCGCAAGGTCGGCGAGCTGGTACTGAGCCGCGAGCCGCTGCCGGGGCTGGACGACGACGCCCGCGCCCGCGCGTTGCTGGGCCTGGTGCGGCGCAAAGGCCTGAACCTGCTGACCTGGACCCCAGAGCTGCGCCAGTGGCAGGCGCGGGTCGCGCTGCTGCGCGAGTTGGACCTGCAAAAAAACGGCGCCAGCGAGTGGCCGGACCTAGGCGACGAAGCGCTGCTCGCCAGCCTGGAAGACTGGTTGCAGCCGTACCTGGGCAAAGTCTCGCGGCTTAGCCACTTTGCGGCGCTCGATTTGCCATCGCTGTTGCGCAACCTGTTGCCCTGGCCGTTGCCGCAGCGCCTGGACGAACTGGCCCCGGTGCACCTGAGCGTGCCGTCGGGTTCGAACATTCGCCTGGACTACAGCGAGCAGCCGCCGATTCTGGCCGTGCGCCTGCAAGAGTTGTTCGGCCTGGCCGACACCCCGCGCATTGCTGGCGGGCGCCAGCAGGTGAAGCTGCACCTGTTGTCGCCGGCTCGCCGACCGGTGCAGGTGACCCAGGACCTGGCCAACTTCTGGCGCACCACCTATGCCGAGGTGAAGAAGGACCTGAAAGGGCGATATCCGAAGCATTACTGGCCGGATGACCCGCTGGTGGCGGAGGCCACAGCCCGGGCCAAGCCACGGGGGACTTAGATTTCAGGATGGGGTGGTTAGTGTAGGAGCGGCCTTGTGCCGCGATGGGGCGCGCAGCGGCCCCAAGGTTTTGGCCTCATACAGAATCGCTGGGGCTGCTGCGCACCCCATCGCGGCACAAGGCCGCTCCTACACGGGTAGCATCAGGTCACAACCGCAAAACCCCAAGCACCGGCAAATGATCGGAAATCTGCAAGGTATCCTCCTGCAACACCTGCGCCTGCTCGCGCAGCAAGCGCGGGCTGTGCAGCAGGTAATCCACTGTCCGGTCCGGCGCGCTGACGGCCGGGTCGTTGGGGAAGTGGGTCAGCCATGCGCTGCGCTCGGCGCCGCCGGCTTCGGCATTGCTGGGGATCATCGGGTATTTGTCCCACAGCAGATGCAAGTCGCTGTCAGCCGGGTAATTGCCACGCATGGCTGGCGGCAGGCGCCGGTACTGGCCCAGCGGCAACAGGTTGAAATCGCCGCCGATCAGCCAGGGCGTGCCTTGGGTTTCCAGGCGGTCGAGCACCTTGGCCACATGCTGTACCTGGCGCAGTTGCAGGTCGCTACCCGGCTGGAAAGCCGAAAGCTGGGTGTTGAGCACGGCCAGGCGGGTGCCGTCGCTGATCGGCAGATAGCTCACCAACAGCGCTGGCTGGCGCTCGCGCAGGCGGGCCAGGGCGCCGTCGGCGGCGTTGGGCAGTTGCAGGCGTTCGGCCTTGGCAATCGGGTAGCGGCTCAAGGTGGCGAGCGTGCGGCCTACGCTGCCGAAGATGTGCCGGTCTGGCACAAAGCCTGATTGCCAGTCATACGCCTGCACGCTGCAGGGGTACAGGTCGGCCAGGCGTTCGCGCAGCAGGGCCAGCTGGTCCTGGTAACCGGTGGCCTTGGCATCGCGGTCCAGTTCCTGCAGCAGGACGATATCGGGCTGTTCAGCGCGGATCACCCGGGCGACTTCGTCGAGGTTGAAGGCCAGGTCTTCGGCGCTTGGGCGGGTGTCGCTGCCACGGCCCTGGTCGTACCAGAACACATAGCGCTTGCCGGCCAGGTACTGCACGTTCCAGCTCATCACCTTCAGCGACTGGCCCGGCGTCAGCGGCGCGGGGCTGCCTTGGCAGGCGACGGGCAGGGTTTCACGCGGGGCGGGCTGCCAGCCAAGGTGGTCGGCCAGCAACCACAGGGCGGTGAGCAGCAGGAGCATAAACAGCAAGGCATTGCGCAGTAAGCGGATCATCGGCTCGGCTTGTCGGGGCAGGTGCCGCCAGCATAACCGAGCCGTTCGTCGGGCTGCCAGTCAGGCGCTGGTTTCGCTTTCAAGCAGCATGAACAGCCGGTACAGCACCACGGTGCTGAACAACTGCAGGAAGCCGCTGAGGCTGTCCAAGGCCAGTTGCACACCCGGTTGCGGGTCGGGGAACACTGTCAGCAGCAGGCCGTCGATCAGCCACAGCGGCGCCAGCACGGCGAGCATGCACACCATGATGCGCATGAAGTGCCCGGTGGTCATGCGCGAGCTGGTGCGCATGGCCTCCAGCACCGGCAGCCCGCGCAGCACCAGCAGGTACTCGGCAAACACCAGGTTGACCATCACCCACACGCCCGGAAGCAGGAACAGCGCCAGCCCCGCCATGATCAGCAGCGAGCTGACCAGAATCAGCACGGTCAGCGTCGGCCACAACTGCACGGCGCGGGCGAACAGGTCGCGCTTGGCGATGTGCTGGCCGTTGCTGCGGGTGTCGAGGTAAAGAATCAGTGCGGCGCTGTACAGCGGGTAGAACACCAGGCTCACCAGCATGCCGTAGCCCGGCGAGGCCTGGTCGCCCATCTGGCGGTACAGCACCTGTGTGCACAGCGCTTCGAGCACTACCAGCGGCAGGCACAGTTGCAGGATGCTCGCCAGGTGGCGCTGGAAGAAGTGCAGGGAGTCGCGCAGAACGCTAAGCGGATTCATCGGTAACATCGCAGTCAGGAAAAACCGGGCATAACTTTAGCCCAGACCGCCGCGATGCTGAAAAAAGTTTCATCGCCCTTTCAATTGATTCGCCCCGCCCCGCGCCCCATCTTTGACGCTGTCCGATGTCCTGTTCAGCGTACGAGGTTGTCCCGATGAACACTGATGAACAAACCCTGATCGACGGCCTGTTCAGCCGCCTCAAACAAGCCGAAGACTCCGCCCAGCCACGCGATGCCCAGGCCCAGGCGCGTATCGAAGAGCACCTGCGCCAGCAGCCGGCAGCGCCGTACTACATGGCCCAGGCGATTCTGGTGCAGGAAGCGGCGCTCAAGCGCCTGGACCAACAGAACAAGCAACTCGAAGCCGAGCTCAAGCAGGCCCGCGCCACCGCCCCGGCCGGCAACAGTGGCGGTGGGTTTCTGTCCGGGCTGTTCGGCGGTGGTACACGCACCCCTGAGCCGCAGCGCCCACCTGCCCCTGGCGGTGGCTGGCGCGACCCGGCACCGCAGCCCTACGCGCCAGCGCAACCTGCGCCCAGCGCCGGCAGCAGCTTCATGGGCGGCGCCATGAAGACCGCCGCCGGGGTGGCCGGGGGGGTGTTGCTGGCGCAGGGCATCAGCAGCCTGTTCGGCCACCATTCGCAGCCTGAGGAAGTGGTGGAGGTGTTCCACGATGCACCAGGCCAGCAGGGCGGCTGGAACGACCAAGGGGCCATGAGCGACACCGACTACAGCAGTGACGACGGCGGGTTTTTCTCCGACGACGACTACGTCTGAGGCCTCTGGCATACTGCCGGGCTTACCCAACGCACAGGGGCGCAAGCCCGCTCCCCGGTTGCGTCAGCAGACCCACAGGTGGCCAACTTGAAAAAAATCGCGCTGTTTGCCGACGTGCAGAACCTCTATTACACGGTTCGCCAGGGCCACGGCTGCCATTTCAACTACGCCGCACTGTGGGCCGACGTCAGCCGTGAAGGGCAAATCGTCGAAGCGCTGGCCTACGCCATCGACCGTGGCGACAGCAAGCAACAGCAGTTTCAGCAGATTTTGCGCAACCTGGGTTTCGAGGTGCGCCTCAAGCCCTATATCCAGCGCGCCGACGGCTCGGCCAAGGGCGACTGGGACGTGGGCATCACCTTGGATGTGATCGAGGCTGCCGCACGGGTAGATATTGTGGTGCTGGCCTCCGGTGACGGTGATTTCGACCTGCTGCTGGAGCGGGCGATGCAGCGCTATGGCATCGAAACCGTGGTGTATGGCGTACCGGGGCTCACCGCGCTGTCGGTGATTCGCGCCGCCACCCGCTATGTGCCGATCGAGGGCAAGCTGCTGCTGCGTCACTGAGTGGCAACTCGGTGTAAACTTGCCGGCTTCGCTGAACCCCCCGACGGTATTGCCATGAATTTCGCCCAACTCGGCCTGATCGAACCGCTGCTGCGTACCTTGCAGAAGCTCGACTACACCACCCCAACCCCGGTCCAGGCCAAGGCCATCCCCGCCGTGCTCGCCGGCCGCGACCTGATGGCTGCGGCCCAGACCGGCACTGGCAAGACCGCAGGCTTTGCCCTGCCGGTGTTGCAGCGCCTGGCCCTGGAGGGCGAGAAAGTAGCGCCCAACTCGGTGCGCGCGCTGGTGCTGGTGCCTACCCGTGAGCTGGCCGAGCAGGTGCACGCCAACGTGCGCGAATATGCCGAAGAGCTGCCGGTATCCACTTATGCGGTGTATGGCGGGGTCAGCATCAACCCTCAGATGATGCGCCTGCGCCGGGGTGTCGACATTCTGGTGGCAACGCCAGGCCGGCTGCTCGACCTGTTCCGCCAGAAAGCCGTCAAGTTTGGCCAGGTGCAGATGCTGGTGCTGGATGAAGCCGACCGCATGCTCGACCTGGGCTTTGCCGAAGAGCTGCAGGCGGTGTACGCAGCGCTGCCGCGCAAGCGCCAGACGCTGCTGTTTTCGGCGACCTTCTCCGAGCAGATCCGCATGTTGGCGGGGCTGGCGCTGAACGACCCGTTGAGCATCGAAGTCAGCCCGCGCAACACCACGGCCAGCACCGTCAAGCAGTGGCTGGTGACGGTGGATAAAAAGCGCAAGGCCGACCTGTTCTGCCATTTGCTGCGCAAGCAGCGCTGGACCCAGGTGCTGGTGTTCGCCAAGACCCGTAACGGTGTCGACCAACTGGTCGAGCGCCTGCTGGCCGAGGGCATCAACGCCGACGGCATTCACGGCGACCGCCCACAAGCTACGCGCCAGCGTGCGCTGGATACCTTCAAGTTGCGGGAAATCCAGGTGCTGGTGGCCACCGATGTGGCGGCCCGTGGCCTGGATATCGACGACTTGCCGCTGGTGGTCAACCTCGACCTGCCGATCGTTGCCGAAGACTACGTGCACCGCATTGGCCGTACAGGCCGTGCGGGCAACAAGGGCGAGGCGATTTCGTTGGTGTGTGCCGATGAGGTGCAGTTGCTGGCCTCGATCGAAACGTTGATCCGCCAGCAGTTGCCGCGCCATGAAGAGCCGGACTTCATCCCCGAGCACCGCGTGCCGCAGATCGATGCCAGCGGGCAGGTGGTGAAGAAGGCCAAGAAGCCGAAGAAGCCCAAAGAAAACAGCGCCAAGCGCGGTTTGGGGCGCTGGATGGACAACGCCGATTCAGCCCCGGCGGCGCCGGCGGTCAAGGCCGTGCGCAAGGTGCCGAGCTTTGGCGGCAAGCCGGCCAAGCGTAAGCCGTGAGTGGGCGTCTGCGGGCTTTAGGAATGTCGCTTTTGATCGTGTAGGAGCGGCCTTGTGTCGCGATGGGGCGCGCAGCGGCCCCAGCGATTTTGCGTATAGCCGCGATTTCAGGGCCGCTGCGCGCCCCATCGCGGCACAAGGCCGCTCCTACAGGGGGCCGCGTCAGCTGCGGTAGTGATGTCCGGTCAGCGCAGTACCCACTCGGCAGCGGCTTCACCAGCCTTGCGCCCGCTGGCAAAACACGCGGTCAGCAAATACCCCCCGGTCGGCGCCTCCCAGTCGAGCATCTCGCCGGCACAGAACACCCCCGGCAGCGCACGCACCATCAACCCGTCATCCAACCCTTCAAAGCGCACCCCGCCCGCACTGCTGATCGCCTCATCCAGCGGCCGCGTGCGCACCAGCTCGATCGGCAGCGCCTTGATGGCCGCCGCCAGGCGCGCTGGGTCGGCGAAGGTCGCCGCGTCGGTCAGCTCACGCAGCAGCGCAGCTTTTACCCCGTCGATACCCAGTTGCCCATGCAGATGCTTGGCCATCGACCGCGACCCTCGCGGTTTGGCCAACGCCTGGGCTATCTTGTCCACAGGCCGGTCAGGCAACAGGTCGAGCAGCAAGGTGCCATGCCCGTCCCGGTTGATCGCCTCGCGCACCGCCGCAGACCAGGCATACACCAGGCTGCCCTCGACACCCTGCGCGGTCAGAATGAACTCACCCTTGCGCGGCGCTGCGCCGGGCACGCTCAAGGCGATGTTCTTCAGCGGAGCGCCGGCAAACCTGGCGGTCAGCACCTCGCTCCAGCCGGCCACCTCGAAACCACAGTTGCTCGGCTGCAACGCCGAGATATCCACAGCCCGCTCAGCCAGCATCGGCACCCAGGCGCCATCGGACCCCAACCGCGCCCAACTGCCGCCGCCCAAGGCCAGTATCACGGCATCGGCGTGTACGCTCAGTTCGCCTTGTGGATAACTGATGCGCAGCGCCCCCTCTGCACCCCAGCCGAGCCAACGGTGGCGCGTGTGGATAACTACGCCGCTGTCGCGCAGGCGCTTGAGCCAGGCGCGCAGCAGTGGCGCGGCTTTCATGTCGCGGGGGAATACCCGGCCCGAGGTGCCGACGAAGGTTTCGATGCCCAGGCCGTGAATCCACTGGCGTAGCGTGTCGGCATCGAAGCCGCGCAGCAGCGCGTCGACCTCGCCCTGGCGCTGGCCATAACGGCTGACGAACGCCGGGTAGGGCTCGGAGTGGGTAATGTTCATGCCGCCGACCCCGGCCAGCAGGAACTTGCGGCCCACCGACGGCATGGCGTCGAACACTTGCACCGCTACACCCCGCAGGGCCAGGGCCTCGGCGGCCATCAGGCCAGCGGGGCCGGCGCCGATAACAGCGACGACAGGGCGTGGGGCAGGGCGGGTATCGGTCATGGCGGGCAGCAGGCTGTGGACAAGGCCGCGCATTCTACCCCAGCGGGCTGTGCACAACCACTGGTCAAAAAATGATCAGCTTTGCGCAGGCCACGCCGTTAAAGGCCTGGCGCGGCTTTCGCGCAGGTTATCCACAGGCGGTTCCACAGTCATTGTGAACAACCCATGACCCGCGCCGCACTGTGGTGAAGGATGCCGTGGCGCCGCGCCAGCGCTTTGCGGTCCTTGCTGTAGCCGCCGCCGATCACACCCATTACCGGGATATCGCGGCCAAGGCACTGGCGCAGCACCTGCTCATCGCGGGCGGCAAGGCCCTGGTCGGTCAGTTGCAGGTAGCCCAGGGCATCGTCCTTGTGCACATCGACGCCGGCGTCGTACAGCACAAGGTCGGGCTGGTACAGCGGCAGCAGGTAATTAAGGGTGTCCTCGACCACCTTGAGGTAGGCGCCGTCGTCCATGCCGCGTGGCAAGGGGATATCCCAGTCACTCTGGGCCTTGCGCGCCGGGAAGTTCTGCTCGCAATGCAGCGACACGGTGATCGCCTCGGGGGTGTCGTGGAGGATGCGCGCGGTGCCGTCGCCCTGGTGCACGTCGCAGTCGAAGATCAGCACCCGCTGTACCCGCCCGGCTTCGAGCAGGTAGCGGCTGATCACCGCCAGGTCATTGAAGATGCAGAACCCGGCCGGGTGGTCGTAGTGGGCGTGATGGGTGCCGCCCGCCAGGTGGCAGGCAACGCCGTGCTGCAAGGCCAGCTCTGCGGTGAGCAGCGAGCCACCAACCGCGCGCACCGTGCGCCGGGCCAGCGCTTCGCTCCACGGCAGGCCGAGGCGGCGCTGGTCTTCGCGGGACAGCTCGCCGTTCATGTAGCGCTCGATATAGCCGCGGTCGTGGGCCAGGGCGAGGATATCGTTGGGGCAGATTTGCGGGCGCAGCAACGCCGCGTCCGTGGTCAGCCCGCTGTCGACCAAGTGGTCGCGCAGCAAGCGGAACTTGTCCATCGGGAAACGGTGGTCGGCGGGGAACTCGGGGCTGTAGTCGTCGTGGTAGATCAGCGGCAGGGGCATGGCGGTATCAAAGTCAGGGCCTGCGCTGATCTTGCCAGTTTTCCTCAGCCGCTGCCGAGGGCAGATGGCCTCAGTTGGCGGTGCTGGCCAGTACCCGCTGCCACTGCGGCTCGTTCATGCGCCCAAGAATCCGCGCCTTGCCGTTGCCGTCCACCGACACGAACAGCGCGCTGGCATAGCCGCTTTCGCGTTCACCGCCGGGCACACCTTGCTGGCGCGCGAAGTGGTCGATGCAGCCGTTGTGGGTCACCAGCACCAGGTTGTGCCCGGCACGTTTGTGCGCCAGGGCTTCGCTGGGGAACTGCGCGTCGCAGGTTTCCAGCCACTGGGCGCTCTCGGCCTCCTGGCCAAGCAGGTAGTGCGCCGTTTGGCGGGTGCGCAGTTTGGGGCTGTCGAGCATGTCGGCCTCGGCCAGGCCCAGGCGCTGCAAGCCCTGGCCGACGCGTGCAGCCGCCTGGCTGCCGGCCACGGTGATACCGGTGCTGTCATCCAGACATGGCCCCGGCGCGCTGTCGCAACGTTCGGCGTGGCGGATCATCACCAGCACCGCGCCGTTTTTCCACGCTTGCAGCAGGCCGCTGTTGTTCAGTTGTTGCTCGTTTCCAAGGTCCACGATGTGAGTCCTCGTCGCTAGCCAGGCGGCCAACCCGGCCAGCACGATCACCATTGCCAAGGCCCAGGGCTGCGGGCGGCGGCGCACGGTGCGCGGCGGGTTGTCCAGTGTGAGTGAAAGCATCTTGTCGCTCCGATGGCAGTGCGGCGTCGACGTGTGGCCGCTGTATTTGCCGGCATTTTGCGAAGCTGGCTGTAGGAGGCCGGTGAACGGGGTGTGAAAAATCCATCGTGGCCTACAGCGAAGGGTGAAATTTCATTCATCCGCCTACGCTGTACACTGGCAGACCGCCTTTTCGGAGCCACCCGATGACCCCTATCCCCGTACTGGAAAGCGCTCGCCTGGTACTGCGCCAGTGGCATGACGACGACCTCACCGAGTTCGCCGCGCTGTGCGCCGACCCGCAGGTGATGCGCTACTTTCCAGCGCCCATGACGCGCCTGGAAACGGCGGCGCTGATCGGCCGTATTCGTGGCCATTTCAACGAATTCGGCTACGGCCTGTGGGCGCTGGAGCGCAAGGACACTGGCGCGTTCATCGGCATGACGGGCCTGCTCAATGTCGACTTCGATGCACCCTTTGGCCCTGCGGTGGAAATCGGCTGGCGCCTGGCGCGGCGCCATTGGGGGCTGGGCTTTGCCAGCGAGGCGGCGTGGACCTGCCTGCGCTGCGCCTTCGCTCAGTTGCAGTTGGAGGAGGTGGTGTCGTTCACCACCGAGGGCAACCTGCCTTCACAAAAGGTGATGCAGGCCATTGGCATGCAACAGGATGTAGAAGGCAGCTTTGAGCACCCACGCCTGCCGGCCGGCCACCCGCTGCGCCCGCATGTGCTGTACCGCATCGACCGCAGCCACTGGCAGCAGACCCTGCGCGCCTGAATGCGTGGCTATCGACGGGCCGAATGACAAACCCTGTATCATCTGCGCCTTGGAAACACGCTGATTTGCCTTGCCAGGAGAACCTTTAAATGAGCCACGTGCTGGACGACCTCGTCGACCTGTTGAGCCTCGAACCCATCGAAGAAAACCTGTTCCGCGGCCGCAGCCAGGACCTGGGCTTCCGCCAGTTGTACGGCGGCCAGGTGCTTGGCCAGTCGCTGTCAGCGGCCAGCCAGACCGTTGAAGACGCCCGCCATGTGCATTCGCTGCACGGCTACTTCCTGCGCCCCGGCGATGCCAGCATGCCGGTGGTGTATTCGGTCGACCGCGTGCGCGATGGCGGCAGCTTCAGCACCCGCCGCGTCACCGCCATCCAGAAAGGCCAGCCGATCTTCACCTGCAGCGCGTCGTTCCAGTACGACGAAGGCGGCTTCGAGCACCAGGCGCAGATGCCTGATGTGGTCGGCCCGGAAAACCTGCCCAGCGAAGTGGAGCTGGCGCGCGCCATGGCCGAGCATCTGCCCGAGCGCATCCGCGACAAGATGCTGTGCCGCAAGCCGATCGAGATCCGCCCGGTGACCGAGCGCGACCCGTTCAACCCAAAGCCGGGTGACCCGGTCAAGTACACCTGGTTCCGCGCCGACGGCAACCTTGCCGATACCCCGGCGTTGCACAAATACCTGCTGGCCTACGCCTCGGATTTCGGCCTGCTGACCACCGCACTGCTGCCGCATGGCAAATCGGTGTGGCAGAAGGACATGCAGATCGCCAGCCTCGACCACTCGCTGTGGTTCCACCAGAACCTGCGCGCAGACGAATGGCTGCTGTACGCCACCGACAGCCCGTGGGCCGGCAATGCACGTGGTTTCTGCCGCGGCAGTATCTTCAACCGCGCCGGGCAACTGGTGGCCTCGTCCAGCCAGGAAGGCCTGATTCGCCACCGCAAGGACTGGGCATGAACCTCGCCGCGATCCGCCATTGGGTGTTCGACATGGATGGCACGCTGACGGTCGCGGTGCATGATTTTGCGGCCATCCGCGAGGCGCTCGACATCCCCGCCGAGGACGACATCCTGACCCACCTGGCCGCGCTGCCGGCGGCGGAAGCGGCGGCCAAGCATGCCTGGCTGCTGGAGCACGAGCGTGACCTGGCGGTGGCTTCGAAGGCGGCGGACGGGGCGGTGGAGCTGGTGCGTGAACTGGCGGCACGCGGCTGCCGGCTGGCGATCCTGACCCGCAATGCGCGCGAGCTGGCGCATGTGACGCTTGAGGCGATTGGCCTGGCTGACTGCTTCCCGGTCGAGCACGTGCTTGGCCGTGACGAGGCGGCGCCCAAGCCTGACCCGGATGGCCTGTTGCAGATTGCCCAGGCCTGGGGCGTGGCACCTGCGCAGATGGTGATGGTGGGTGATTACCGCTTTGACCTGGACTGCGGGCGTGCTGCTGGCACGCGCACGGTGCTGGTGAACCTGCCAGACAACCCGTGGCCGGAGCTGGCCGACTGGCATGCAGCCGATTGCCGAGCGCTGCAGGCGCTGCTGGCCTGAGTGCCCGCGCCGCTGATCACCGTGTAGGAGCGGCCTTGTGTCGCGAAAGGGGCGCGTAGCGGCCCCAATATCTCGGCCTCATGCAAAATCGCTGGGGCCGCTACGCGCCCCTTTCGCGACACAAGGCCGCTCCTACCTGCGAATGCCTCCAGATGAAAGGTTGTAATGGTTTGTGCCCGGCGCATGACATTTGCGCACACGGCAGGGCAGGGCGGCTGACTAGAATGCCGCGGTTCAATTGCGACCGATTCTCTTCTGCGAGGATGCCCCATGCCCTTCATCGCCTGTTCCTGGCGGCGCCTGCTGGCTGCCGTTGTGCTGCTCACCGCCTGGCTTGGCCTGGCGCCGACGGCCAGTGCCGTGCAAGTGACCGATGTACTCGGCCGCAGCGTCGAGATGGACCACGCGCCCCAGCGCATCGTGCTCGGCGAAGGCCGGCTGTTCTTTGCCCTGGCCTTGCTTGACCGGGAAAACCCGTTCCAGCGCGTAGTGGGCTGGCAGAACGATATGCGCCTGCTCGACCCGCACACCTACCAGGTGTACGCCGAAAAATACCCACAAATCGCCAAGCTGCCGCTGATCGGCCAGGCCTCTGAACAGAGCGTCAGCGCCGAGCAGATTCTGGCGCTCAAGCCCGACCTCGCCATCTTCAGCATCGCCGGCGAAGGGCCCACCCAGCACAGCCCGGTGGCGGACCTTTTGGCCAAGGCCGGGGTGCCGGTGTTGTTCATCGACTTTCGCGTGCACCCCATCAAGAACACCCGCGTGAGCATGCAGGCCCTCGGCCAGTTGCTTGGCCGTGAAGTGCAGGCGCAGCAATACCTCGACCTGTACGACCGCCACCTCAAGCAGGTGACCGATCAAGTGGCCGGGCTTGCCGACAGCCAGCGGCCCAAGGTCTTCCTCGAACTGCTGGCCGGCGTCTGGCAGGCGCCGGGGCACACCACCGGCAAGAGCGGGCTGGGCAGCGTGATCGCAGCCGTGGGCGGGCACAACATCGGCGCCGACGTGGTGCCCGGCGCGCTGGGGGATGTCAGCGTCGAGTACGTGCTGCAGGCCGACCCCGACGTGTACATCGCCACCGGCAACCGCGCCCCCGGCGTGCTGCTGGGCGCTGGCGTGTCGGAGCAAACCGCCCGCCAGAGCCTGGCGAAGATCACCGCACGCCCGGAATTCGCGCCGCTGCGGCCGATCCAGGCCGGCCAGGCCCACGGCCTGTGGCATGACTTCTACAACTCGCCGTTCAACATCCTGGCCATCGAGGCCATGGCGCGCTGGGTGCACCCCGAGCGCTTCAGCAGCCTCGACCCGAAGGCGACCATGGATGAAATCAACCAACTGCTGAACGTCGGCCTGGACGGCCAGTACTGGATCGACGCGCAGTGACCGCCGTGGCGCAAGAGGGCGCGGCTATTGCTGCCTGGCGTTACCGGCGCTTGCTGTGGCGGCGTACCGCGCTGGTCACGGCGCTGGCCGTGCTGCTGTTGTTTTCGGTGCTGTGCGACCTGGCCAGCGGTGCTTCGGGCATGGGCCTTGGGCAACTGCTGATGGGGGTAGTAGACCCGGCCAGCCTGAGCGCCATCGAGCGGGTGATCATCTGGAACGTGCGCCTGCCGTATGCGCTGATGGCGGTGCTGGTGGGCGGCGCGTTGGCCCTGGCGGGCGCCGAGATGCAGGCGATCCTCGATAACCCGCTGGCCAGCCCATTCACCCTGGGCGTGTCGTCGGCGGCAGCGCTGGGCGCGTCGCTGGCCATCGCCTACCCGCTGAGCATCGCCTGGCTGTCGCCGGGCGTGCAGGTGACGCTGCTGGCGTTCGTCTTCGCCTGCCTGTCAGTGGTGCTGCTGCAATGCATGGCGCGCCTGCGCGGCGCAGGCGTCGAGAGCCTGGTGCTGTTTGGCATCGCCCTGGTGTTCAGCTGCAACGCCGTGGTGTCGCTGCTGCAATTGCTGGCCACTGAAGATGTGTTGCAGCAACTGGTGTTCTGGACGCTCGGCAGCCTGGCCCGTGCCGACTGGAACAAGCTGGCCCTGCTGGCGCTGATCGTGGCGTCGGTACTGCCGTTTTCGCTGCGTGCCGCGCCGGCACTGACCCTGCTGCGCATGGGCGAAGAGCGTGCGCGCAGCTTTGGCGTGGACACCCGGCGCCTGCGCTATGCCTCGCTGCTGCGCATCAGTTTGCTGTCGGCAACGGCGGTGGCGTTTGTCGGCACCATCGGGTTTGTCGGCCTGGTCGGGCCGCATATCGCCCGCTTGCTGGTGGGTGAAGACCAGCGCTTTCTGCTGCCGGCCAGTGCCTTGGTCGGGGCGTTGTTGCTGTCGCTTTCGTCGATTGCCAGCAAGCTGATTCTGCCGGGGGTGATCGTGCCGGTGGGCATCGTCACCGCATTGGTGGGCGTGCCGGTGTTCGTGCTGTTGGTGTTCCGCCGTGGGAGAAACCTGTGAGTTTGTTGATCGAGCAGTTGTCGGTGGCCTATGGCGCGCGGCAGGTGCTGCAGCAGTTGAGCCTGCCGGCGCTGCCGGCAGGTAGCCTGGTGGCGCTGGTAGGGCCCAATGGTGCGGGCAAATCGACGCTGTTGCGGGCGCTGGCGGGGCTTGAGCGGATGAAGGGTTCGCTGAGCCTGGATGGCGAAGATGTCACCCGCATGGGCCAGGCCGAGCGCGCGCGGCGGCTGGCGTACATGCCGCAGCAGTTACCGCCGGGCATCGCCCTTGGGGTGCTGGAGAGCATCATTGCCGGGTTGCGCGTGGCCGGTACCGAAAACCCGCTGGGCGTGGCGTTCGAGGCATTGCGCAGGCTGGGTATCGAGCACCTGGCCGAGCAGCCGCTGGGTAGCTTGTCGGGTGGCCAGCGGCAACTGGTGGCGCTGGCGCAGTTGCTGGCGCGCAACCCGCGGGTATTGCTGCTGGATGAGCCCACCAGTGCGCTGGACCTGCATTACCAGTTGCGGGTCATGGATGCGGTGCGTGAGCGGGTGCAGGCTCATCGGCTGCTGGCGGTGGCGGTGTTGCATGACATCAACCTTGCGGCCAGCCATGCCGATTGGCTGGTGGTGCTGAACAAGGGGCGGGTGGTTGCCAGCGGTGCACCGGAGCAGGTGCTGGCGCCGGCTTTGCTGGCCGAGGTGTATGGCGTTGCGGCGCGGGTGGAACGCTGCTCGCAGGGGCGCTTGCAGGTGTTGGTGGACCGGGCGTTGGTGTGAGCTTGCGTCTGTGGAAAAATCAGGCTTTCAGGGCACGCCTGTGCCGGCCTCATCGCAGGCTGTCGCCAGCTCCCACGCAGGCCGTGCTCAACCGCAACATTGCTGGTTGGACCCAATCCTGTGGGAAATGATAGAGAGTCGTGGCGAG
>NZ_JABWRG010000180.1:0-1236 GCF_014268825.1 Pseudomonas sp. SWRI51
ACCGGCCTGCGCCGCGAGCCGCTGACCGGCTGGTACATCCCCAACGGCTACCGCCCCTACGACCCGCTGCTGATGTGCTTCCTCAGCCCCGACAGCGAAAGCCCGTTCGGGCGCGGAGGCATCAACCCCTACGCCTACTGCGCCGGCGACCCGATCAACCGCATCGACCCGGACGGCCACAGTTGGGTCACTTGGACGGTTGCCGGCATCGGTCTTGCGGTGGCCGCTGTAACCACGGTTGCAAGCCTGGGCACCGCAATGCCCGCCTTCGCGACGCTGTTCAGCGCCGGCATCGGCGCACTCAGTGCCAGCGGCGTCGCGGCCATTGCCAGCGCCGCACTGAATGCCATCTCGTTAGGCACCGGCGTGGCAGCGCTGGCGCTTGAAGCCACTGGCAAGGACCGCCAAGCCGCCAGCATCCTGGGGTGGGTATCGCTAGGCACAGGCGTGGCCAGCCTTGCCGTCAACCTCATCCCCGGCGCTGCGCGCGCCAGTGCGCAACTGCCGCGCAGAGCGGGCAGAGCCGGCGGCAAACCGGTTTACCGCACGCCCAGTACCGAATCACTTGGCGGGCCGACGCCGGCGTTCACGCACCGCAAAGGCGCCGAGATCATTTTCGAGCAGTTCAGCCACGACCGGGATGTCGCCTTCCACAAGAATCTGTGGGGGCAGGGCTTTGCCGGGTTCGAAACCCATGGCACCCGCGAGGGCATGCTGATGAATGCCATGGGCGCGGCGGCGGCACCGGAATATGTGGCGTTAAAGGAAATCGCCCCGCGCCTGGTCACTGCCGGCATCGCCGAGGGCCAGCCGATCGTGCTGCTGGCCTGCCATGGCGGAAAAAGCGGTGCCGCACAGCGGGTGGCAGACGTGCTGAGACGCCCCGTCTATGGCTACGACAAGAAAATCGCGGTGTTCCCTCATTCAACGCTGGAAACACTCAACACCGGCAAGGATTTCAACATTCCGCTACAGAAGATGCCGTTCATGCGCTGGCTCATGGGGCAAAAAGGCCCGTCGGCCTTGGACCCAGGGTACGAGCTCGCCACTGGCAGGCTGTATTTCCCCCAGTGAACCGCATCAGATACCTTTGAGGAGAAACGCCGTGCCCGCCCTTTCAACACTGATTGGCAGCCAGACATTCGATGGGCTCGGTCGCCAACGCTCGGTGCAGGTTGCCGGGCGCACGACCGGGTATCACTACCGCGCAGGGCAACTGCCACCTACGGCCAACAC
>NZ_JABWRG010000181.1:0-1186 GCF_014268825.1 Pseudomonas sp. SWRI51
GTGTAGTGGTCAACTCATTCCGGACACGGTTTTGAGTTTTTCTTCAGCTTTGGCCGGAGCCAGTCCATTGTTGAATTGATGGGGCCGGAGCCAGTTGTAGTGGCCCATCAGGTACTGGCTAATATCTCGTTGAGCTGGCTGCCCAGTCAGGTAGCCCGTGGTCGGTATCCACTCTGATTTCAGGCTGCGAAACACTCGCTCCATCGGCGCATTATCCCAACAGTTACCCCGCCGACTCATGCTCTGGCATATCCGGTAGCGCCATAGTCTCTGGCGGAACTGACGGCTGCCATATTGCGATCCTTGGTCGGAATGGAACATCAGCCCTTGAGGCTTTCCACGTTGTTCGTAAGCTACGTCCAGCGCTTTGACGACTAAGTCTGCATCCGGCTTCTCTGATAAGGCCCAGCCCACTACTCTGCGTGCGTATAGATCCATGACAACTGCCAGATAATGCCATTTGCCCTGCGCCCAAACGTAAGTGATGTCTCCACACCACACCTGATTTGGCGCTTCGACATCAAACGCTCGGTTCAGGATATTCGGAATATCTGGCCGCTCTACCGTGGCCTTTTTGTAGGCGTGTGATCCCGGCTGCTTGCTGACCAGCGCCAGCTCACGCATCAGACTGCGCACCTTGAACCGCCCGATTTGCTCACCTTCTTCTCGCATCATTGCCTTGATGCTGCGGCTGCCAGGCGCACTTCGCCCTCGAGTGAACAACTCATTTACTCGACTGCGCAATCGCAGTCGCTCAACGTCCGGAGTTCGCCGTTTATGACGATGTGCGTAATAACTTGAGCGAGTGACTTCAAACACTTCGCACAACCAGTCAACGGGCTCATGGGCGCTGAGTTGGTGTATCAGCGAGTACGCTCGAGATCTTCCGACATCAAGAGCGCGGTAGCCTTTTTTAGTATTGATTTCTCGCGTTCAAGGCGCGTGATTCGAGCTTCCAACTCTTGGATTTTCTGCTGCTCTGGCGTCAACGCCTTGCTGGCCGGCGTGATGCCGCCGCGCTCCTGCTGAAGCTGATTAACCCAGCGGCGCAGGGCCGACTCGACCAAGCCGAGCGAGCGGGCTGCTTCGGCATGACTGTAGCCTTGGTCGAGCACCAGACAGGCTGCTTCGCGCTTGAACTCAGGGGTAAAGGTACGGCGTTGCTTGGTCATCAGACACCTCTTTG
>NZ_JABWRG010000182.1:0-1150 GCF_014268825.1 Pseudomonas sp. SWRI51
CAACGCTCGGTGCAGGTTGCCGGGCGCACGACCGGGTATCACTACCGCGCAGGGCAACTGCCACCTACGGCCAACACCCTGGCCGATGGCAAACGCATCGACTTTGTCTACGAAGGCGTACTGGGCAATGCACTGCTCAGTACCGAAGCGCAGGATCAGACACCCGAGCGCCTTGAATACCACCCTCTGCTCGGTCGCCCTGTCGCTGCCAGCAATGCGCTGGGCAGCCAGAAATGGCAGTTCACTGCCGCCGGCAAGCCCCTTGCCGACAGCTGGACAGTGGATGGCCAGACCCACACCACCACTTGGCAGGAGTCACTGGGTGGCACCCTGCTCGGTTTCACCGATACGAGCGGCACCCCGCACAAACGCAGCTTCGACGCCCAGGGTCGGGTCACTGAACTGACGGTTGGCGAGGTGACCACGCAGTTTGCCTACGACGCATTTTCCCGCCCCATCAGCCTGACCACGCAACACGATGGGCGCACGCTTGAAAAGCAGATCACCTACGACGCCATGGGCCGCGAACATACCTGCACCTTCACCGTTAACGGCGTCGGTGAAGAGCGGGTCATCGTGCAGACGCTGCTCTACTCCGACCTTGACCAGGTGCTCTCGCGCACCTGGCAGGACGGCGAGCAAAACGGCGCGGAAACCTTTGCCTACGACAGCCGTGGCCGCCTGGTGCACTACTCCGCCAACGCCGACGCCGCTCCGCACGACCCATTCGGCAACCCCATTGCCGAACAGCGCTTCACCTTCAATGCACTCGATGGCTACCAAAGCATCGAGACTCGCTTTCTCGATGACACCACGGATCAGGCGAGCTTCACCCATGCCGATGACGATCCGACCCAAGTGGTTGCGATCAGCCATACCCATGCCAGTTGGCCGCAAACCATCACCCTCACCTACGACGCCTGTGGCCGCGTGGTCTCCGACAGCCTGGGCCGCAGCATGGCCTGGAACGCCCAGGACCGCCTGGAGCGCATCGACTACAACGGCCAGAGCTGCCTCTACCGCTACGACCCCAGCGGCAAGCTGTGTGACCGAGTGTTGCAGGACACCCTCACCCGCAGTTTCTACAGCGGCGGTCAGCAAACCCATGAACAGTGTGGCGATGACCGCCTGCACCTGATCGGCGATGGTG
>NZ_JABWRG010000183.1:0-904 GCF_014268825.1 Pseudomonas sp. SWRI51
CGAGCGAGATCCTCATGCTGATCGCCATTGCTGTTTTTGTCTTCACCCTCATCCTGGTCATCTGGCAACCGAAGGGGCTTGGCGTTGGCTGGAGTGCCGCGCTCGGTGCCCTCATCGCGCTGGCGGCGGGTGCAGTTTCGCTGCACGACATCCCGACTGTGTGGGCCATTGTCTGGAACGCCACCGCCACCTTCATCGCCGTCATCATCATCAGCCTGCTGCTGGACGAGGCTGGTTTCTTTGAGTGGGCCGCGCTCCACGTGGCGCGCTGGGCAAACGGCAGCGGCTATCGCCTGTTCGCCTTCTGCGTGCTGCTCGGTGCTGCCGTATCGGCGCTGTTCGCCAATGACGGTGCTGCACTGATCCTCACACCTATCGTCATGTCGATGCTGCTCGCGCTGCGTTTTCGTCCTGCCGCGACGCTGGCCTTCGTCATGGCCGCCGGCTTCATCGCCGACACGGCGAGCCTGCCGCTAGTAGTCTCCAACCTGGTGAACATCGTCTCGGCCGACTACTTCAGAATGGGCTTCAGTGAATATGCCTCGGTGATGGTGCCGGTGAATTTCGCCAGTGTGGCAGCAACCCTGCTGGTGCTGTTCCTGTTCTTCCGCCGTGATATCCCGAGACAGTACACGGTCGCGGCCCTGAAGACGCCAAGCGAGGCGATTCATGACCGCGCGACCTTCAACGTCGGTGGTTGGGTGCTGCTGTTGTTGTTGATCGGCCTGTTCGCCCTGGAGCCACTAGGTATCCCAATCAGTGCGGTAGCCGCAGCCTGTGCGGCGATCCTCTTTGCCGTCGCCGCTCGCGGGCATCGCATCTCGACCCGCCGGGTACTGCGCGAAGCGCCCTGGCAGGTGGTGATCTTCTCTCTTGGCATGTACTTGGTGGTCTACGGGCTGAA
>NZ_JABWRG010000184.1:0-900 GCF_014268825.1 Pseudomonas sp. SWRI51
GTGGAACAGCATGCCCTGCTGCATGGGCGACAACGGGTAGATGTCTTCGATGTCAGCCACCGCCACCGGCAATGCATCAAGCTGCGCCTGGCCCAGCCCGGCCAGCGGGAAGTCCGACGGGGTCAGCCCCAGCGGGGCCTGGCAGTGCTCGATCAGCGCTGCCAGCTCTGCTTCATAGGCGCGCGCCAGCTGCTCGATGCTGTCGCGGGCGAACATCTGCCCGCTGAAGCTGAACGCCAGGCTCAGTTCACCGCCATACACCTGGCCATTGAGCACCAGCCAGTTGCCCAGCGGCGCCTGCGCGCTTTGTTCCTCGCCTGCACTTTCGGCAGCCGGGACGAACAGCGCCTGCTCGTCGAACTGGCCGTCCAGCTGGCCCAGGTAGTTGAAGGTGATACGCGGCACCGGCAGTGCCGCCAGGGCCTCGCGCGCCGCCGCGCTGCCCAGATAACGCAGGGCGCCAAAACCGATGCCCTTGTGCGGCACGCTGCGCAGTTGCTCCTTGACCTGCTTGATCGAGCTGCCAAGGTCGGCGGCGGGCGTCAGGCGCACTGGGTAAGCGCTGGTGAACCAGCCCACCGTGCGGCTCAGGTCGACATCCTCGAACAGGTCTTCGCGGCCATGCCCTTCCAGCTCGACCAGCGCCGATTCAGTGCCACTCCAGCGGCACAGGACCCGCGTCAGTGCGGTCAGCAGCAAGTCGTTGACCTGCGTGCGATACGCCGCTGGGGCCTGTTGCAGCAGGCGCCGGGTCAGGTGCGCATCCAGATGCGCTTGCACGCTCTGGCGGTGGCGGTTCTGCAGACTGGCGGCGGGGTCGGCGCCGGGCAGGCCTTGTGGCGCGTCGGCCAGTTGCTGCTGCCAGTAGCCCAGTTCGCCATCCAGGCCGCCAGCGTACTG
>NZ_JABWRG010000185.1:0-880 GCF_014268825.1 Pseudomonas sp. SWRI51
AGTGCCAGCCCCCCATCCACGTCCTGGCCCGTCCACCATTGGGCTTCGTTGAGGGTCACGCACAGCTCGGAACCTTGCGCCACCCAGAACGCATTGCCCTGCGCGGCAGGTGCTACCTGGCAAGTCTTTTCGTCCAATTCCCCGGCCCGCAACAGTTTGCTGTCGAGGTTGATCTGCTTGCACAAGGCAAGCGCCCAATCTTTCGCCGGTGCGGTAAAAAAGTGGTTCTCGTACAGGTGCTGGGTTTTCAGGTCTCGGACTTGCAAGCAGAGCGTTTGCCCTTCAATGGCGGTGTACTGGTCGTTGCACGCCAAGGCTTGGACGAGGTTGCCAGTAAATGGCGCTGTGCTGAACGCACGGGAGCCATTACGGCACCACAGGCGAAGGTCCGCGCAACCACTGGCGGCCAGTTGCCCGTCCGCTGTCCAGCCACCCGCGCTCAACCCTTGAGCCTGAGCGTTCTGCTGCAAGAACGTGGCAAAGGCCGCCGGCCAGAGGTCTGCGGTCAGTGCGCCCTTGACGGCGGTGTATTCGAACGTGAGCATTTCGCCATCAGCCGGGCGAACCTTGAACGCGTGGATGACCTCGCCAAGGGCCAGGTCGCGGCCGGCCCGAATCGGGCACAGGCTGTGCCAGCCGCCTTCAAGGGTACCCAGGCTTTGGTAATCAAAGCCGGTCATGTCCGGCAGATAGCCATCGGGACGGGTGGTGAGAATGAAGGGAACGACGGCTTCGCCGCTGATTGCAGTGCTGACGGCGGCTTGTTTGGTAGGAGTGGCCATACGAGAGGTCCTTGTGCACGGGAGCAACAGGAACCTGGTCAAGTACAGCGCGGCAGTTTTACCGACGGGGCCAGGGTCCCACGAATGAACCCATCACA
>NZ_JABWRG010000186.1:0-600 GCF_014268825.1 Pseudomonas sp. SWRI51
GCGATTGGCTCGCCAATCGGCACGCTGTCGCGGCCTTCTTCGCGGCAGGTCCAGTGGGTCACGTCGATGGCCGCTTCGGTGGGGCCGTACAGGTTGTAGAGCCCGGCTTGCGGCAGCTTGGCGAAGACTTGCTGCTGGGCATCGGCTGGCAAGGCTTCGCCACTGCACACGATGCGCTTGAGGCTGGTGCAGCGGGCAACCCCGCTGTCTTGCAGGAACGCCTGCAACATCGACGGCACGAAGTGCAACGTGCTGACCTGTTCGGTCGTAATCAGCTCGACCAGGCGCGCCGGATCACGGTGATCGCCAGGCGCAGCGACTACCAGACGAGCGCCGGTCATCAGCGGCCAGAAGAATTCCCACACCGAGACGTCGAAGCTGAATGGCGTCTTTTGCAGCACGGTGTCGCTGGCATCGAGACCGTACGCCTGTTGCATCCAGCACAGACGGTTCACCAGCGCCGAATGACGGTTGCCCGCCCCTTTCGGGCGACCCGTGGAACCGGAGGTGTAAATCACATAGGCCAGGTTTTCCGGGCAGACCGATACGTTTGGATTCGTCGCATCCTCAGCGCCATGATCGACATCCAACGCCAGCGTC
>NZ_JABWRG010000187.1:0-524 GCF_014268825.1 Pseudomonas sp. SWRI51
AACAGCGACTGGTTCCAGTGCTGAGGCTCGGGCATGGCCTGGGCGAAGAACCATTGCTGGAAGGGCAACAGCGGCATATCACCGGTCACTGGGCCTTGTTCGGCATGTACGGCGTCGCCGCCCTCACGCAGCACCCCTGCCAGGCCGCGAACGGTCTGGTGTTGGAACAGCTCCTTGGGACTGAAGTGCAGGCCCTGCTGACGCGCACGCCCCACCACTTGGATGGAGACGATGGAGTCGCCACCGAGCTCGAAGAAGTTGTCATTCACGCCAACGCGCTCCAGGCGCAGCACATCGGCCCAGACAGCCGCCAGGCGTTGCTCCCTGGCATTGGCTGGCGCTTCGTAGACTTTTTGCAGCGTTGCGGTATTAACGGCAGGCAGCGCCTTGCGGTCGAGCTTGCCGTTGGGTGACAGCGGCAGTGCATCAAGGGCCAGCCATTGATTCGGCACCATGTAGTCCGGCAGGCCGCGACGCAGGTGTTCGGCCAATTGGGCTTGCCAGCCGTCCACTTCGCCGGCCAG
>NZ_JABWRG010000188.1:0-461 GCF_014268825.1 Pseudomonas sp. SWRI51
GTCCGGCCGGGTGAAAGCATCACCCGCAGCCCAGACGTGAAGGTTGACACCGACGTCAGTCTGACTGAGAAGAACGTGTCGCACCTCAACAGTCAATTGCCGCCTGATCTCGCCCAGCAGGCGGTCGATCCAGTGAACCTGCCAGGCTTCGATTTACCGCAAGGGACTAATGGGCTGTTCCAGGTCAGCAACAACCCCAGCCATCCGTACTTGGTCGAAACCAACCCACGATTTGCTGACCTTAAGACCTTCCTAAGCTCCGACTATTTGCTCAATGCCTTGGGTTATGAGCCTGATCAGTCCATGCGTCGACTGGGTGATGGGTTATACGAACAACGCCTGATCCGAGAGGCGGTGGTCGAGCGGACAGGCAAGCGTTTCCTCGAGGGGTTGACCAGCGACGAAGAGATGTTCCGCTACTTGATGGACAACTCCATCGCCAGCAAGGATGAGCTGAACCT
>NZ_JABWRG010000189.1:0-443 GCF_014268825.1 Pseudomonas sp. SWRI51
GTGATGGTCTGGCCGTTAGCCAGTTTCACTACCAGGTCGCTGCCGGTGACTTCGTGGTTTACCGAAGCGGTGTAGGTGATGGTGCCGCCTTCGGCGACCGAGTTGTTGCTGGCGGTCAGGGTGACCGTCGAAGTGTCGATGGTGTCAGTGACTTGAGTTTCAGCCGGAGTCGGGTTGACTTCGAGCTTCTCGAAATCGCCGCCATCCACTTTATCCACAGTGACGCTGAGTTTTTCAGCGTCGATATAAACGTCGTCAGCCGGTGCATCAATCGAGATGCTGTTTTCGGTCTGGCCTTTGGCGATGGTGATGGTCTCACCATTGCTGAGCTTGATGGTCACATCGCTGCCAGCCGGGTTCGACAAAGTGGCGGTGTAGGTGATCTTGCCACCTTCCGCGACTTCGCCAGTGGCGGTCAGCTTCAGTTCGGTAGTGTCTTCAGT
>NZ_JABWRG010000019.1:0-55852 GCF_014268825.1 Pseudomonas sp. SWRI51
GCGCAGCAGCCCTGAAAACCCAAGGGGCTGCTGCGCAGCCCAACGCGGGACAAGCCCGCTCGCCACAACTCTCTATCGTTTCCCACAGGATTGGGTCCAACCAACAATGTTGCGGTTGGGCAGGGCCTGCGATGAGGCTAGGTCAGGGTTGTACAAAACCATAGAACCTCCCACGGCCCGCGGAAGAATTCGCTATGGGCAAACCTGAAACCAAGTATTTCAGAAAGCCCCGTCCTAGGAATTGGCCTACACCGGTCACAGCCGCTTCTGCGTTGTTGTGCTCTGCTATCAAGGCTAACGTTGCCCGCTCGCCCACCGAGGTGACAGGAGAAGCACCATGACCGATCAGGCCGCCAACCCACCCGCAGCAAAAACCAGCCGCAACTTCTTCACCATCAACCACGACATGTCCGGCGAAGACGCACTGGTGCATGCCATCGAACTGATCCGCGGCATAGAAGACACCATCGATGAATACTGCTGCGCCATGGCCGGCGAGCCCGGCGTGGGCATGCTGGTCAACGCCGCGCACAATGCGCAGATGAGCCGGGCGCTGGCCGAGCATGCCCTTAAACGCGCAGTGCCCGACTAGCTGGCAAAAAGCAGGCTGTCAGTCTTCGAGCAGCGTGCAGGCCATGACCAGTGCATCTTCACGCCCGCCCGCCAGCGGGTAGTAATCGCGGCGCCTGCCGATTTCGTTGAAGCCGTAGCGCTCGTACAACCGGTAGGCCGACTGATTGCTCGCACGCAGCTCCAGAAAGCACTCGCGGCCATTGAGCTGATAGGCCCGCGCCATCAGATGCTCAAGCAGGCGCAGGCCCAGCCCGCGCCCCTGGTTCTCCGGCTTGACGGTGATATTGAGCAGGTGCGCCTCGTCGATGATCACATTGATCACGCCATGGCCCACCTGTTGCTGGCCGTCGAACATCAACCACACTTCATAGGACTTCAGCGCATCGGTGAAGATGCCGCGGGTCCAAGGGTGGCTGAATGCGGCATATTCGATTTTCAGCAGGGCATCGAGGTCCGCCTCGGTTGCCGGGCGGAAACTGATCGAGTCACTCATTCAACGCTCTTCCAGCGCGCCATCAGCTGGCGCATGGCTTTCCAGACGTGCGCTTTACGCTGCGGCTCGTCCATCAACAGTTCAAGGCCCGGCAACGCCCATGCGTCACCGAGCAGGTCGACCTTGAGGGTCTGGTAGTACGCCTCGGCATCGGCCTCGCCGGCAAAGCGCACGGCAGGCAGGCCGATCAGCCACAGGCAGCTGCACGGCGCTTCTTCGACACGGGCGGCAATAAACCCCTGCACGAAGTCGCGTGCAGCGTCCGGGCCTTGGTCCATGTTGCCGCGCACCAGCAGCGGCCAGCGCACCGGCTCGCCGATGATCTGCGGCGCGTCCGGCAGGCCGGCGGCGCGCAGCAGGTCCTTGAGCAACAGGTAGGACGGGTCGCGGCTCTGGAAGGGCTGGCCAGTGGCAAGCTCGACCAGCAGCAGGCAGCTACCGGCGCGCAGCAGTTGCAGCGAAAAACGCGGAGGCGGCACCGGCGCTGGGCGCGAGGGCGCTACCTCAGGCTCGGCTTCGACCGGCTTGGCGGCGACCTTCGGCGCGCTACCTGGGCGCGGAATTTCGATTTTCGGCCGCTCGCTGCGCGCCTGGGGCGCTGCCGGGGCGGCGCTGGGCGTGGCACTAGGCGCCGCCGGGCGCACCTCGAAATCGGGCTCGTGCAGCGGTGCCACCGGCAACAGCAGTTCTGGGCGCGAGGGCGCGGCGAACGGCAGCTCGGCGCGCGGCAGCCAGTGCACCACTTGCATGGCGGACAGGTAAGCGCGGCGGCGGGACTCGATCAGCAAGGGCGGATTTCCGGGCGGGTGAAGTCAGGCGCGCATTCTAACGTCATTGGCGGTGTGGCGCCGCATCAGATTGTCGGGCCTGTCGCGGTGGTTCGGCGTTCCGACCAGGCCCGCTCCCAGGGCACATGGGCAGCCCAACCAGAAAAAACCCCACAAAGGCTCAGGCATTCCCTCATTGCAGACCAAGGGGTGAAATCCTCCCCCCCGGATGCAGTACAATCGCCGCTTTTATTTGGCAACGAGTCGACCCGCCAATGATCGAACCCAAGCGCGTCCTTCGCGCCCTAGCCGAACACTGGGCCTTGATCGAGCCGCTGTGCGAGCGCTTCGACCAAGGCACCCTGAGCCTGGTCGAACTGCGCCAGCAACTGGCCCGCCAGCAGGTGGAAAGCACCGCGCAGGACATCACCCAACTGCTCGACGTGTGGATCCGCCTGGACATCCTGGTCCCGGTAGCAAAAAGCCCGAACCGTTTCGAACTCAACGCGCAGATCCACGATTTTCTGGCCTACCTGCGCCGCGAGCACCGCCTGGGCCTGTGCCTTGAGATCGAAGCCTACCTGCGCCACCTCGAACGCCTGGCCGGGCATATCCAGGACGCCTTCGACAACCGCGACAGCGACGACCTGGCGCGGCAACTGCGCCTGCTCGACATGCGCGTGCGTGACGTACTCAAAAAGCTCGACAACGACGAGCAGGCGCTGGTGGCCGTGGCCGAGCGGGCCAAGACCAGCAACCGGCAGATCCCCCTGCGCCAGCGCTACGCCGAAGTGCTGGCCACCTGGGACGAGTACGTCGAGCCGATGATCCAGCTGGTCAACGCCGACGGCGCCTTCGAGCAGGGCGTGCGCAAGGTAGAAACCGTGCTGCTGCGCCTGCTGGGCGAGCAGGCGCGGCTGGGGCACCTGGTCGATGACGACATGTTGCTGCGTACCCACGCGCGTATTCTGGAAATGCAGACCAGCGCCCAGCTGACCCTGCGCCACGCCCGCGAACTGCTGCTGCCGCTGCGTGAAGAAGCGCGCCGGCACAACGCCGTGACCCGCGGTGCCGCGCTGGCGTTGTCGGTGATCCGCAAAAAAGGCATCGACGCCGTGCCACAGGCGGCCATGCCGATGTTCACCCGCCCGCAAAGCACCTTCCTCGGCAGCGCCAGCCAGGTCGAGGCCTACGTCTATGCCCTGGCGCGTTTCGAGCCCAAGCCTGCGCGCTTCCCCAAGGCGCACAAGACCCACAAGGGCCCGGTGCCGCGTGCACCGCGCACGGTCAAGGAAATGCTCGAGCGCTGCGCCGATGCTCTGCCGCTGCCCGACCTGATGGTCTGGCTGCTGGAGCAGGAACCCGAAGGCGCCACCGACGAGCTGCTGTACTGGTTCTCGCGCCTGTCGCGCGAAAAACGCTTCAGCCGCCAGCGCCTCGAACGGCTGGAATATGCCACCCGCGAACACCTGGTCAGCCTGCGCTCCTTCGCCCTGACATCCAGCCGCGAACCTACAGCCGCTGCCACTGAATCCACCGCGAGCCCAGCCAATGCATCTTGATCTTTCCGAACTGTCCCAGCTCGCGCCGATCTTCCGCGAACTGTTCAAGGGCTTCCACGTCAGCCGCCGCGACCCTGAAATGTACGCGCAACTGTCGAACTTCCAGGACCAGTACCGCACGCTGTTCAAGGCCCTCGGTTTCGAGCTGGTCTGCGACACCCGTGGTTTCTACTATTTCGTCCCCGATCAGGCCGCCGCGCAGGTCAACAAGACCGCCCAGCGCCTGTCGCTGTTCACCTTCATCCTGGTCGAGCACCTGGCTGACCAGGGCCGCGACCCGATGGCCGTGCTCGACGGCGGCAGCATTGGCCGCGACGAGCTGCCTTCGCTGCTGGACAAATACCGCGACCTGTTCCTGCAGGCCGAAGTGCAGGCCGTCGACGAGCTCGAAGAAAAGATCCTGCGCCGCATGACCCAGCTGGGCTTCGCCGCCGAAGAAGGCGGCATCTACCGCTTCCTGCCGCCGATGCACCGCTTCCTCGACGTGTGCCTGTCGGTGCAGCAGGACCGCGACCTGGCCGCCACCCTGCACAGCGACCTGCCGCTGCCGGTGCCTGTGCTGGTCGAAGAAGAATCGCCCGAGCAACTCAACCGTACCGACGACCCGCTCGACCTCACCCCGTTCGAGGGTGAAGAAAGCGAAGAGGACGCGCTGGCCCGCGCCATCCGCGAAGAACAGGAGATTGACGCATGAGCCAGGAACGCTACGGCATCCGCCGCTTCGCACTGCTCAACACCGCAGGCTACAGCCTTGGCCTGTTCCCGCTGGAGCACCCGCTGTCGGTCTACGGCGCCAACAACCTGGGTAAATCGGCGTCGATCAACGCGCTGCAGTTCCCGATTCTGGCGCGCATGTCGGACATGAGCTTCGGCAAGTACAGCCTTGAGCAGTCGCGCCGCTTCTATTTCGCCACCGACACCAGCTACATCCTCTGCGAACTCAACCTGCCCCACGGCCCGCACGTGATCGGCGTGGTCGGGCGTGGCCCCGGTGGCGGTTTCGGCCACCAGTTCTTTGCCTACCAGGGCGAGCTGGACCTGGCCCACTACCAGAAAGACGACACCTGCCTGCGCCAGAAGGAGCTGTTCACCAACCTTGAGCGCAACGGCCTGAAAGCGTACGAACTCAAGCCCGACGAACTGCGCCGGCTGCTGGTCGGCGGGCACACTTCGGTGCCGCTCGACCTGACCCTGATCCCGCTGCGTTCGACCAGCGAGCAGAGCCTGAAAACCTTCCGCGCGCTGTTCATCAACCTGCTGCACATGCGCGAAATCACCGCCGCCAAGCTCAAGCAGCTGTTCCTCGATGCCTTCGAGCACAGCCTGCGTTCGGGCAGCGTCGACTATATCGCCGCCTGCGAGGAAGCCTTCCGCGACGTGCGCCGCATGGAGCAGGACTACAACGCCCTGGTCGCCGCCGGCCCGCTGGTCGAGGCCCTGGCCGGTGGCGTGGCGCAGCGCGAGATCCTGCGCGGCAAGCTGCACCGCATCTCGCCGGTGCTCGACAACCTGCTGGGCACCTGGCAGGAATACGGCATGGCGCGCAAGGAAGAGCTGGTGATCCAGGCCGAGCACTACCGCGCCGAACAAGACCGCCTGCAGAACGACCAGCGCGGCGGCACCCAGGAGCTGATGCGCCTGGAGCGCGAGATCACGGGCGTGCAGCGTTGGCTGGGCGAACTGGCCGTGCTCAAGCACCGCTTCGCACTGGTTGAGAATGCCAAGGTACTGGAGCAGCAACTGCTGGCCGCCAAGGACGCCCACGACGAACTGGCCGGCGCCTTGGCGCAATCGCGCCAATTCTCCGCCGAAGACCTCGACGAGCGGGTGCGCGACCTCGAAAAACGCCTGAAGGCGGTCAAGCAGCAACTCGACCACGCCGACAACAACAGCTACGCCCGCCTGCGCGAAGAGTTCTCGCAGCAGGACGTCGACCGCCTGATGCGCCTGTTCAACGGCGCGCTGTTCAGCCTGCCGCTGGGCGAGCGTGGCATCGAGCTGGACGAGAGCGACCTGTGGGTGAAAACCCTCGAAGGCGTGCTGGACCGCTTCAAGGGCGAGCGCTTCGAAGTGCCGGGGCTGTCCATCGACATCTCGCACATCGACCCGCCGGCGCTTCAGGCCCTGGCCGACCGCGCAGCCCTGCGCGACCAGAAAGAACGCCTGGAAAAAGAGCTCAAGCAGCTCAAGACCCAACAGTCGGTCGCCCTCGACCGCACCGCCAGCAAGGCGCAGACCGAAGCCCTGTACCAGCAGGTGCTGGATGCGCAGAAGGCGCTGGAAGACTACCGCCGCAGCGAAACGCTGAGCGCCGAGGAGCCGGAAAAACTCGAACAGCTGGCCCAGCTCGAAGCCGCCCAGGACGAGCTCAAGCGCTCAAGCGATGCGTTCACCGAGCGGGTTCAGCAACTGTCGGCCAAGCTGCAACTGGTCGGCCGCCAGATCGCCGACCTCGAAGCCAAGCAGCGCACCCTCGACGACGCCCTGCGCCGCCGCCAGCTGCTGCCGGCAGACCTGCCGTTCGGCACGCCGTTCATGGAGGCGATCGACGATTCCATGGACAACCTGCTGCCCCTGCTCAACGACTACCAGGACAGCTGGCAGGCGCTGCAGCGCGTGGATAACCAGATCGAGGCGCTGTACGCCCAGGTGCGCCTGAAGGGCGTGGCCAAGTTCGACAGCGAAGACGACATGGAGCGGCGCCTGTCGCTGCTGATCAACGCCTACTCGCACCGTACCGAAGAAGCGCTGACCCTGGCCAAGGCGCGCCGTGCGGCGGTGACCGACATTGCCCGGACCTTGCGCAACATCCGCAGCGACTACGACAGCCTTGAACACCAGCTGGCGCTGTTCAACCGCGAGATCAACAAGCGCCAGGTCTCGAACCTGGAGAGCTTCCGCGTGGTGCTGGCACCGAACAAGGAAGCGCTCAAGCACATCGACCAGATCATCCACAGCGCCGGCCAGTACGAAGAAGGCGAGACGCTGTCGGTGTTCGACCTGACGCAAAGCGCCGACCAGGACAACAAGAACGAAGAAGCCAAGGAATACCTGGCGCGGCTGGTGGCGGCCAACCACAACCAGTTGGGTTTGAAGGATTTGTTCGAACTGGCATTCGAGATCACCAAGATCAACAGCCAGCCGGTGATCCATGCCGACATCGACGGCGCCGCGTCCAACGGCACCACCATGACCATCAAGGCGCTGACCAACATGTACCTGTTGCTGCACCTGATGGACCGCGACCTGGCCGGGCGCATTCGCCTGCCGTTCTACCTGGACGAGGCGGCGGACATCGACGAACGCAACCAGGCGGCATTGCTTGAAACCAGCCAGCAATTGGGCTTCGTGCCGATTCTGGCGAGCGTCAAGCCGCAGGTGTCGGCGCGTGTGGCGATTGACCTTGAAGGTGGCAGCGGGCCGAATGGCATCTACATCGACGAGGCGGACTGGAAGTACATCAGCCGGCTGGATGAAGTGAAGGCGATTGTGCGTGAGGATCAGGCCGAAGAACTGGTCTGAGGTAGCAGCAGGGCCGCTTTGCGGCCCATCGCGGCACAAGGCCGCTCCTACAAGGGTTGCGCGCAACGCAAAACATCGCGGGGCAAGCCCGCTCCCACGCCTCTGATTACCGGGGCGTGGGAGCGGGCTTGCTCGGAATGCCGAACCACCGCGATCATTTCGGCTGGGGTATTACTGCGCCCAAGGCACGATCGGAATCGCCGTCACCGCGTTCTGCGGGCTGCCTTCGATCAGGCGGTCGCTGTATACCAGGTACACCAGCGTATTGCGCTTCTTGTCGAGAAAACGCACCACTTGCATGGTCTTGAACACCAGCGAAGTGCGCTCCTTGAACACCTCCTCGCCATCCTTCAAGTCACCCTTGAAGTTGATCGGCCCCACCTGGCGGCAGGCAATCGACGCTTCGGCACGGTCTTCGGCCAACCCCAGCCCACCCTTGAGCCCACCGGTCTTGGCCCGCGACAGGTAGCAAGTCACGCCATCGACCTTGGGGTCATCGAACGCCTCGACCACGATGCGGTCGTTAGGCCCGACAAACTTGAACACAGTGGACACTTGGCCGATTTCCTCGGCACCCGCCAGCATCGGCAGCGCCAGGGCGGCGACGGCGATCAGTTTTTTCAGCACGCTCAACTCCTTCACACCAGTACCAGGTTGTCGCGGTGCACCAGCTCAGGTTCCGCGCTGTAGCCAAGCAGGCTTTCGATGGCATCGGACGGCTGGCCAATGATCTTCTGTGCTTCCAGCGCGCTGTAGTTGGCCAAGCCACGGGCGACTTCAAGGCCGTCCGGGCCGACACACACCACCATCTCGCCACGGCGGAAACTGCCCTGCACGGTCTTTACGCCGACCGGCAGCAAGCTCTTGTTGGCCTGGCGCAGGGCCTGCACGGCACCGGCGTCGAGCACCAGCGTGCCACGGGTTTGCAGATGGCCGGCCAGCCATTGTTTACGGGCGGCGAGCATGCCGCGCTCAGGCGACAGCAACGTGCCCAGGCGCTCGCCGGCCTTGAGGCGGTCGAGCACGCGCTCGATGCGCCCGCCAATAATGATGGTATGGGCACCGGAACGCGCAGCCAGGCGCGCCGCACGCAGCTTGGTCTGCATGCCGCCACGGCCCAGCGCACCGCCAGTGCTGCCGGCAACGCCGTCCAGCGCCGGGTCGTCGGCACGGGCTTCATAGATAAGCTGGGCTTCGGGGTTGTTGCGCGGGTCGGCGTCGAACATGCCGTCGCGGTCGGTGAGAATCACCAGCAGGTCAGCTTCGACCAGGTTGGCCACCAGCGCCGCCAGGGTGTCGTTGTCACCAAAGCGGATCTCGTCGGTGACCACGGTGTCGTTCTCGTTGATCACCGGCACCACGCCCAAGTCGACCAGCGTGCGCAGGGTGCTGCGCGCGTTGAGGTAGCGCTTGCGGTCAGAAAGGTCGTCGTGGGTCAGCAGGATTTGCGCGGTGTGCTTGCCGTGCTCGCCGAAGCTCGACTCCCACGCCTGCACCAGGCGCATCTGGCCCAGGGCGGCGGCAGCCTGCAGCTCGTTCATCGCGCTCGGTCGGGTGGTCCAGCCCAGCTGGCTCATGCCAGCGGCCACGGCCCCGGAGGACACCAGCACCAGTTCGACGCCTGCTTCACGCAGGGCCACCATCTGCTCGACCCACACCGCCATCGCGCCACGGTCGAGGCCCTTGCCATCAGCCGTCAGCAGCGCGCTGCCGATCTTCACGACCCAGCGCTTGGCGCCCGTCACCTTGCTTCGCATCTTGTCTTCCAACCTGTGTCGAATCTGTAGATACCGTAGATACAAAAACGCCGCTCCTGGGAGCGGCGATTAGTGTACTGCAACCGATCAGTCGCGCACGTAAATGATTTCCGGGCCGTCTTCGTCGTCCTCGAAATCATCCCAGTCGTCGTCATCGCCGATGTCGTGCACGCTCTTGACGCCGGTACGGCGCAGGGTGCGCGCATCGTCCAGGGCCTGCAGCTGGGCACGGGCTTCGTCTTCGATGCGCTGGTCGAGGTCAGCCAGCTCCGCGGCGTAGGCCGGGTCGTTGGCCAGGCGGTCGGCGCGGTCTTCAAGGTAACGCATCAGGTCACGGCTGAGCTGCTCGGTGCCCTGCTTGGCGATGGCCGAGATCACGTAGACCGGGCCTTCCCAGTTCAGGCGCTCGACCACATCCTTGACCCGCTCGTCACGCTCGTCGTCCATCAGCATGTCGGCCTTGTTCAGCACCAGCCAGCGCTCACGGTCGACCAGCGCCGGGCTGAACTGCGCCAGCTCGTTGATGATCACCTCGGCAGCATCGGCCGGGCTGCTGTCATCAAGCGGTGCCAGGTCGACCAGGTGCAACAGCACGCGGGTACGGGCCAGGTGCTTGAGGAAGCGGATACCCAGGCCTGCGCCTTCGGAGGCACCTTCGATCAGGCCGGGGATGTCGGCGATGACGAAGCTCTTCCAGCGGTCGACACTGACCACACCCAGGTTTGGCACCAGGGTGGTGAACGGGTAGTCGGCAACCTTTGGCTTGGCAGCAGAAACCGAACGGATGAACGTGCTCTTGCCGGCATTGGGCAGGCCCAGCAGGCCGACGTCGGCCAGCACTTTCATTTCCATTTTCAGGTCGCGCTGATCACCCGGCTTGCCCGGCGTGGTCTGGCGCGGCGCACGGTTGGTGCTGGACTTGAAACGGGTGTTGCCCAGGCCGTGCCAGCCGCCTTGGGCGACCATCAGCTTCTGGCCCGGGGTGATCAGGTCACCGATGACCTCTTGGGTGGAGGCGTCGATCACGGTGGTACCGACCGGCACGCGCAGGAACAGGTCCTCGCCCTTTTTACCGGTGCAATCGGTGCTGCCACCGTTGGCGCCGCGCTGGGCTTCGTGGTGACGGGTGTAACGGTAATCGACGAGGGTGTTGAGGTTCTCGTCGGCAACCATGTACACCGAGCCGCCGTCACCACCGTCACCGCCGTTGGGGCCACCGTTCTCGATGAATTTTTCGCGGCGGAAGCTCATGCAACCGTTACCGCCATCACCGGCTTTTACCCGGATCGATACTTCGTCTACAAACTTCATTCAAAACCGCCTCTCGCCAAATGACGAGTTGAAAACCAGAAAACATGAGGCTCTTGCAAAAATGAGCGCGGCGGCCCCGTACCATCAGAAACCAACGCCGGCAGCCCAGACAAACAGCTTTGCAAGAGGCTCACCACAAACGAAAAAGCCCCGTCGCGTGACGGGGCTTCTGGAGCGGCGTCGCGATTAAGCGGCGACGATGCTCACGTAACGGCGCATGAACTCGCCTTTCTTCTCGAACTTGATCACGCCTTCGATCTTGGCGAACAGGGTGTGATCCTTGCCCATGCCAACGCCGTAGCCTGCGTGGAATTCGGTGCCGCGCTGACGGACGATGATGTTGCCTGGTTTGACAACCTGGCTGCCATACATCTTCACGCCAAGGCGTTTCGATTCTGAGTCGCGACCGTTACGGGTACTACCACCAGCCTTCTTGTGAGCCATGGTTCAATTCTCCAAATAAATTCAGGGGACCTGGGGGATTAACCCTGGATACCGGTGATTTTGATCTCGGTGAACCACTGGCGGTGGCCCATACGCTTCATGTGGTGCTTACGACGACGGAACTTGATGATGCGGACTTTGTCGTGACGGCCTTGCGAAACGACTTCAGCAACGACTTTAGCGCCGGCGACGACGGGTGCGCCGATGGTGACTTCTTCACCGTTGGCAACCAGCAGAACGCGATCGAAGGTTACGGATTCGCCAGTGGCGACTTCCAGTTTTTCGATCTTGAGGAATTCACCTTCAGCGACTTTGTACTGCTTGCCGCCGGTAACAATTACTGCGTAAGACATGGTATTTCTCCGATAATCCTGCTCACCCAGCGCTTTATATGATGAGTATTGGCTGGCATGGCTGCACGAGGCTGGAACGGCCCGGTGCAATTGCGTAAGGCAGGTGCTGCCCAGGAAGTTAGGGTGCGCGATTGTACGCAACCGGCCAATGCCTTGCAAGTGGCGCCCAAGCACCACCGGCACCGCGCCTTGACACGCCGATACCCGCGACCTAGCATGCCGCGCAACCTTAATGGAGCAGCCGATGCAACCCCAATCCTTCTACCGCGCGGTAGCTGACGATTTCAGCGCCGTCGACGAGATCATCAAGAAGCAGCTGACCTCGCGCGTGCCGCTGGTATCGAAGATCGGCGACTATATCACCTCTGCCGGCGGCAAGCGCCTGCGCCCACTGCTGGTGCTGCTGTGCGGCAAGGCCCTTGGCCGCGAAGGCGACGACCTGCGGCTGCTGGCAGCGACCATCGAGTTCCTGCACACCGCCACCTTGCTGCACGACGATGTGGTCGACATGTCCGGCATGCGCCGTGGCCGCTCCACCGCCAACGCACTGTGGGGCAACGCCCCAAGCGTGCTGGTGGGCGACTTCCTTTATTCGCGCTCGTTCGAAATGATGGTCGAGCTGGGCTCGATGGCGGTCATGCAGATCCTTTCCAAGGCCACCCGGGTGATCGCCGAGGGCGAAGTGCTGCAGCTGTCGCGGGTACGCGACGCCAGCACCAGCGAAGAGGTCTACATGGAGGTCATCCGCGGCAAGACCGCCATGCTCTTCGAGGCTTCGACCCACAGCGCGGCAGCGCTGGCCGGCGCCAACGAGCAACAGCGCGAGGCGCTGCGCACCTTCGGCGACCACCTGGGCGTTGCATTCCAGCTGGTCGACGACCTGCTCGACTACAAGGGCGACTCCGAAACCCTGGGCAAGAACGTCGGTGACGACCTGGCCGAGGGCAAGCCGACCTTGCCGCTGATCTACACCATGCGCGAAGGCACGCCGGAACAAGCCGCGCTGGTTCGCCAGGCCATCCAGAAAGGCGGCCTGGAAGACCTCGAGCAAATCCGCATTGCCGTCGAAGCCTCGGGGGCGCTGGACTACACCGCCAAAATGGCCCGCGACTACGTCGCCCGCGCCATCCAGTGCCTTGAAGTACTGCCGGCCAGCGAGTACCGGGATGCCCTGGTAGAGCTCAGCGAGTTCGCGGTCGCCCGTACCCACTGATTCCTCGCGTCACCCTCATCGCGGTGGTTCGCCGCTCCGAGCAAGCCCCCCCACTAGCCCCAGGGCATTTGTGGCGGCGGGCTTGCCTGGAGTGGCGAACCACCGCGACGCATTTGTGCATCCCGACACTAAACCCTATACAATGTGCGCCTTTATTGACCTGTCCCCTTAAGGAAGCGAAGTGAGCACTCTGCCGCACTGTCCCAAATGCAACTCCCAATTCACCTACGAAGACGGCACCCAGCTGGTTTGCCCGGAATGCGCCCACGAGTGGTCGGCCGCAGGCGATGCACAGGACGCCAGTGACGACGTGGTGAAAAAGGATTCGGTGGGCAACGTGCTGCAGGACGGCGACACCGTCACCGTGATCAAGGACCTGAAGGTCAAGGGCTCGTCGCTGGTGGTCAAGGTCGGCACCAAGGTCAAGAACATCCGCCTGTGCGACGGCGACCACGACATCGACTGCAAGATCGACGGCATCGGCGCCATGAAGCTCAAGTCCGAGTTCGTGCGCAAGGTCTGACGCCCGTCTGGGGCTGCCGTCCGCGCAGCCCCGACAGACCCTGCAACAGGGTCGCCTGTACCATTCGGAAGAATTCTTCCAATAGTCACTTGCTATTTTGATAATAAGAATTATTCTCATTGGAATTGATATCCAAGGAGAACAGCCATGACCTACCTGATCGACGCCTGGCTTGATCGCCCCCACCCTTACCTGCGCATCCTGCATCGCGAAACTGGCGAAGTGTGCGCCGTGCTCGAAAAAGACGCGCTTGATGAGCTGCGTGACCAAGGCGACTTGGACATGACCGGTTTGAATTCGAGTGAGCCTTCGGTGCTCAAGGAGCTGGTGAGGAACCTGTTTCTGTTCTGCTATGCGCGGGCATTGCGCCCTGGGGGAACCGATTGGAACTGAACAGCATCGCAGGGGAGGCTCGCTGCCAGCAGGTCGTAAACAACCGGTGGCAACGGGCCCGCCCCGCGATCAGGCATTACAGAACGTCGAGCAGCTCGACGTCGAACACCAGGACGCTGTGCGGCGGGATGCTGCCAACGCCTTGAGCGCCGTAGGCCAGCTCGCTCGGCACGTACAGGCGCCACTTGCTGCCAGCGTTCATCAGTTGCAGGGCTTCGGTCCAGCCTGGGATCACGCCACCGACCGGGAATTCAGCCGGCTGACCACGCTCGTAGGAGCTGTCGAACACGGTGCCGTCGATCAGGGTGCCGTGGTAGTGGGTGCGCACGTTGTCTTCGCGCGATGGCTTGGCGCCGTCGCCTGCGGTCAGCACTTCGAACTGCAGGCCCGAGGCCAGGGTGGTGATGCCGTCACGCTTGGCGTTTTCAGCCAAAAATTCCTTGCCGGCTCCCGCAGCAGCTTCGGCCTTGGCAGCGGCTTCGGCTTGCATGATGTCGCGGATGACTTTGAAGCTGGCCGACAGGTCTTCTTCGCTGACGCGGCTATCGGCGCCGTTGAAGGCGTCGGTCAGGCCGGCAACGATGGCTTGCAGGTTGACGCCCGGTGGCGGGTTGTCACGCAGCTGGCCACCCAGCTGGCGGCCGATGCCGTAGCTGACGCGGGATTCGTCGGTAGTCAGGTTGAGTTCGGACATTTCGCACTCCGCAGTAGGGCGAACGCAAAGCCGCCCTATTAGAAAAAGGGCATGAAGCCTAGCACACAGCGGTGCCGTGAATCAGCTTCAGCGCCAGAGATTGGATCAAGCAGCGCCGTGCTTGGAGATCTTGTCCAGGTAACCCATTACAAATGCCGAGATCACGAACGTCATGTGGATGATCACGTACCACATCAGGTAATCGGTGGAGATGTTCTGCGCATCCATGAATACGCGCAGCAGGTGGATCGAGGAAATCGCCACGATGGACGCGGCCACTTTCATCTTCAGCGAAGACGAATCCATCTTGCCCAGCCAGCTGAGCTTTTCCTTGTGTTCATCGATGTCGAGCTGTGAGACGAAGTTCTCGTAGCCGGAGAACATCACCATGACCAGCAGGCCGCCGACCAGCGACATGTCGATGAGCGACAGGATCACAAGCACCAGGTCCGCCTCGCTGAGGGCGAAGACGTTGGGCAGCACATGGTAGATTTCCTGAAAGAACTTCAGGGCCAATGCCAGCAGGCCGAGCGACAGGCCAAAGTAGATCGGGGCGAGCAGCCAGCGTGAGGCATACATCGCGTTTTCGAGAAGACGTTCCATGGACAGGGGGGCTCGATAAGTGGCTGAAAAATCGAGCGCGAGTATAGCCAGCCGCCTGTTACAGCAAAAGCCTGTGGTGGATTGGCACAGCGTGCTTCACTTCAAAGGCCTCATCGCAGGCTGTCGCCAGCTGCCACTGGAATTGAGCCAGACACCAATATTGCAGCTGACGCGGTCTCTGTGGGAGATTCTATGGTTTTGTACAAGCCTGTTCTCGCCAGACACATCTCCTTGTGGCGAGCGGGCTTGCCCCGCGCTGGGCTGCGCAGCAGCCCCTGAAAGCCCAAGGGTAAACCTCAGGACTGCTGCGCAGCCCAACGCGGGACAAGCCCGCTCGCCACAACTGTCTATCATTTCCCACAGGATTGGGTCCAACCAGCAGTGTTGCGGTTGAGCACGGTATCTGTGGGAGCTGGCGCCAGCCTGCGATGAGGCCCGCAGCCACACTCAGGTTTCGGGGTGAAATTGGTAGTCGCCTAGGTGACGGCAGCGCTCGCCGTTGATGCGCCGTAGCTGCGCCTGCAGGTGCAAGCACCAGATCTGCGGGTCTTGCGCCACTTGGTAGCCATGCAAGGTCAAGCTGTCGACGATGGCGTTCATCACCGACTCGGCCACCATCGGGCCATGGAATGGCCCCTGCGCCTTGATGGCCGAAGGTTGCTCACCGGCCATGCCGGCCGCGAACAGCAGCGTCCACATACCGTTGTCACCGGCAAGCGGGCGGATACTGCATTCAATACGTGTCACCAGGCCGAGGCACTGGCGAGTAAGGCTGAGGTTGCGCATGACCGCGTCCCCTCCATAAAGCCCTGTTCAGCCCGAACCGCTCCGGGCTGTTTCCATCCTGAACCCTGATGCTGTCCCTTGGTTCAACTCTAGCCGATGGGTGGGGAGAGTTAGAAAACCGGCGCCGAACGGTAGCAATGTGCCTCCAGCGCCAGTTTATTGACTTACGCCGGTTTGGCCTGGGCGACCATCTCCTCAAGCCGCTCTTTCTCGGCTTCCTTGATCTCTTCCTCGCTGATCATTTCGGAAATTTCCCGCAAGCGCTCAACCACACGGGCGTTGACGCTGCCCTCGGCGAACTCACCCTTGTCGTCCAGCGCGCCGGCCTCCTCACCCACCAACAGGCTCAGCGCCTCGTCGGCCTGGCTCACCGCATACACATGGAAGCGCCCGGCCTCGACAGCCTGCAGCACACGCTCATCGAGCATCAGGGTGGCCACGTTGGCGCGCGGGATGATCACCCCTTGCTCGCCCGTCAGGCCGCGGGCCTCGCAGAGGCGGAAGAAGCCTTCGATCTTCTCGTTGACCCCGCCGACCGCCTGCACTTCACCAAACTGGTTGATCGAGCCGGTGATGGCAAAGCACTGCTTGAGCGGGGTGCGTGACAGCGCCGAGATCAAGGTGCAGGCCTCGCCCAGCGAGGCACTGTCGCCATCGACGTAGCCGTAGGACTGCTCCAGGGCGATGCTGGCCGAGATCGCCAGGGGGAATTCCTGGGCGTAACGGCTGCCCAGGTAGCCGGTCAGAATCATCACCCCCTTGGAGTGAATCGGCTGGCCCAGATTGACCTCGCGCTCGATATCGACAATGCCGCTGCCGCCCGGGTAGACCGTGGCCGAAATCCGCGCCGGCATGCCGAACGCCGAATCGCCCACTTCCAGCACGGTCAGGCCGTTGCACTTGCCGATGGCCGCGCCCTCGGTGTCGATCAGAATGATCCCGGCCAGCATGTCGTCGAGCACTCGCTGCGAGACACGGCCAGTGCGCGTGGCCTTGGCCTTGAGCGCCCGCTCGATGTGCCCGGCGTCAGTCATTGCCTCGTTGGCCAGTTGGCGGATGAAATCGGCCTCGCTGACCAACTGGAACAGGTCGCCGATACGCGCCGACAGGCGCGACTGGTTCTCTGCCAGGCGGGCGCTGTAGGTGGCCAGGCGCGCCACTGCGTCACTGGTCAACGGCGCCATGCCCTCTTCGTTGGTGCGGGTGCGCAATAGCTGGGCGAACTGCTCAAGGTTCTCATCGACCATGGGCATGTCTTCGTCAAAATCGACCAACACCCGGAACATCTCCTGGAAGTCCGAATCGTGGTCTTGCAGCGCGTAGTAGAGCTGGCGCGAGCCAATGATGACTAGCTTGACGCTGAGCGGGATCACCTGCGGGGTGAGGCTCACGGTGGCGACCCGGCCCAGCTCGCCCAGCGGCGACTCCATTTTCAGCTTGCGCGACTGCAGGGCGCGCTTGAGCGCATCCCAGACGAACGGCTCGCCGAGCATCTTTTCTGCTTCCAGGATCAGGAAGCCGCCATTGGCGCGGTGCAAGGCGCCGGGGCGCAACTGGCGGTAGCAGGTGTACAGCGCGCCTTGGTCGGTGCTGTATTCGATACGGCCAAACAGGTTGTCGTAGGTAGGGTGCGGCTCGAACACCACGGGTGCGCCGCCATTGCCGGGGTGGCCGACCACAAGGCTTGGCGCATATTGCTCCTCGAGCATCTTGCGGGCCACGGCGTCGGTCTTGCTGTCTTCGACCAGTTGCTCGACCACGGTGCGCAGCAGGTTGAGCTGAACTGACTGCAGATAGGCGCAAACAGCGGCGTTTTCGGCGTACTTTTCCGATAATGGCGCCAGCAGCGGCTGCAGCGCCAAGGTGATGGTCTCTTCGTTCAACTGGCGCAGCTGGTTGTTCGACTCACGCTTCCACTGCGGCAGGCTGGAAAGCTCGTCGTTGAGGCGCTCCTCGAGCTCGGAAATGTCCTCGTGGAAGCGCTCGCGCAGTTCCTCAGGCAACTGCGCAAACTCGGCCTCATCCAGCGCCTTGCCGTCAGCCATGGGGGTGAAGGCGACGTTGCTGCTGTCGCGGTACAGGGCCACGTCCTTTTCCAGCGAAGCGCGTTCGATGACGTCCAGGGCGCGGTCATAGCGCTGGTTGAAGGCGCGGTCGATGGCGCCTTTTTTCTGCTGGTAGGACGGGTGCTCGAACACCGCCGGGAAGGTTGCCAGCAGGTTGTCGATCAGCCCGTTCATGTCGCTGATGAATTCGTTGGCGGTGCCCGAAGGCAGCTCCAGCGCCCGCGGCTCGCGGGATTCTTCGAAATTGTTGACGTACAGCCAGTCTGGCGGGGTGGCCTGGCGCTTGCCTTCGGCCTTCAGGTAGCGCTTTACGAACGAGAAGCGGCCCGTGCCGGGCTCGCCCATGACATACACGTTGTAACCAGGGCGCGGCATGGCCACCCCGAATTGCAGGGCCTCAACGGCACGTTCCTGGCCCAGCACACCACGAAACGGCTCCAGATCGTCGGTATTGGAGAAGGCAAACTGTTCAGCGCAGAAACGCCGGGTCAGGGCTTCGGGCGCAAGACGCAGGCGCGAGGCGACAGGATCGGGCATGGGGTTTCCTTACTTCGGCGGGGCGGATGCAGGCATTCTGGCGCCGCCAGCGCGCAGCTTGCAAGGCTGTACAGGACTTTATGTCGCAGCCTGGGCTTTGCAATTTTTCGCAATAAACAACGCAACCTTTGGATCGTGCCTAAACTCCAAGCTGCGCGGGGGGGTGGAAAACTTCCCTGTCCTGGCAGCCCTGTTGCCAGAACTGACCCTTTGGTAGTCACTAGAATGAGAACAACGCTATGAAACGGATTCTTCTGGGTACTCTGTTCGCCGCTGTCTCGATCAACGCCATGGCGGAAGCGCCAGGCGGCCCGAACTGCGGCTGGGGCAACATGCTGTTCGAAGGCCAGCGCGGCACACCTGCGCACTTCCTGGCCTCCACCACCAACGGCACCTCCGGTAACGCAACCTTCGGCATGACCTCGGGCACCAACGGTTGCTCGACCAAAGCGTCGCTGACCTATGGCGGCCGCTCCTGGTTCGCCATGAACGGCATGATGAACGAGCTTTCCGAAGACATGGCCAAGGGCGATGGCGAAGCCCTGACCACCTACGCCGTGGTACTGGGCGTGGCACCTGAGGACCGCGCGCACTTCGCCGCTGTCACCCATGAGCACTTCCAACAGATCTTCAGCAGCGCTGATGTGACTGCCGAAACTGTCCACAGCAACACCCTGGCCGTGCTCAAGAGCGACCCGCAACTGGCCAAGTACGCCACCGAGGCTTGAGTCCCGCGTCTCCCGCCCCGCTACCGGGGCGGGTTCTGGCGCGTTATCTTTCGGCATCATCAGGATGTAGTTGCCCGACATGCTCAAACGCCTCGCACCCTTGGCGCTGCTTGCCAGCGCACCGTTGCACGCAGCACCACAACCCGACCCCGGCCGCCTGCAACAGCTCGCTGCCACGCCCTACTGGATTGCCCTGGGCCATTACGAAACCGCCAAGCTCGGCGGCTGGCGCAGCTATGTCGACGACAAGCGCTTCTTCCTGGCCGCCGACGGTGCCCACCACCCGGACCAGGAGCTCAAGGCAACGGTCGATGCGCTGTATGCGCCGGCAAGCCTTGGCGACAAACACGCCCAATGTGTTTATCCGGCACGCACCCGCTGGTTGCGCGAGCAGCTTGCGCTGACCGACCTGCCAACGCCCGACTGCAAGGAATTCAACACCTGGTACACGTCGATCGACCCGCACAGCGCGGCATTGATATTCCCGGCGGCCTACCTGAACAGCCCGTCGTCGATGTTCGGCCACACGCTGCTGCGTATCGACCAGTCCAACACCCGGCGTGACGACACCACGCTGCTGAGTTACGCGATCAATTTCGGTGCCTATATCGAAGGCAGCGACAACAGCATTCTGTATGCCTGGAAGGGCCTGATGGGCGGTTACCCCGGCCTGTTTGCGATGATGCCCTACCAGGACAAGCTCTCCGAATACCGCAGCCTGGAAAACCGGGACCTGTGGGAGTACCAGCTGGACCTTACGCCGCAAGAGACCGGGCGCATGGTCGAGCATGTGTGGGAACTCAAGCAGATCCAGTTCGACTATTTCTTCTTCGACGAAAACTGCTCGTACCGCCTGCTCGAACTGCTGCAGGTGGCCCGCCCCGGGCTGGACCTCACCTCGCAGTTCCCGCTGACGGCCATCCCGACCGACACGGTCAAGGCGGTGCGCCAGTCGGGACTGGTGTCCGACGTGCGCTACCGCCCGTCCCGCGAACGCGAGTTGCTGGCCCGCGCCGAAGCGCTTGAGCCTGCCGAAAAGCAGCAGGTGCTGGCAGTGAGCGCCGACACCACGCAACTGCAAAGCCCGGCCTTCACAGCCCTGCCTCGCGACCGCCAGGCGCTGGTTCAGGACGCCGCCTACCGCCTGGAGCGCTACCGCGCCAATGGCCAGGAGCGCGACCCAGGCCAGGCTGCGCGCAGCTTCGAGCTGCTGCGGGCGATGAACCGCAACCCGCCACCGCCACTTGAAATCGAGCGCCCCGGCCTGCCGGAAGACGGCCACCAGTCGCGCACCTGGCAGCTGGGGGTGGGCACCCGCGAGGACCGCGCGTTTGCCGAATATGGCCTGCGCATGGCTTACCACGACCTCAACGACAACATGTACGGCTTCCCGCTGGGCGCGCAGATCGAGATCTTGCAACTGAAGTTGCGCCAGTACGAGGGCAACGACTGGCAGGTCCAGCGCCTGGACCTGGCCACCATCCGCTCACTGACCCCGCGCAATGCACTGCTCAAGCCGTGGTCGTGGCAGGTGGCTGGCGGCCTTGAACGGGTGCCGGGCAAGCATGACGACGAGGTGCTGGTCAGCCATGTCAACGGCGGTGCCGGTGGCACCTGGCAACTGAACGACGAACTGCTGGGCTTTGCCCTGGGCACGGTGCGGGTCGAGCATCACAATGATTTTGCCGAGTTCATCTCCCCGGCAGCCGGCTTCAACAGCGGGCTGCTGTGGCGCAACCCGCTTGGCAACATGACCCTGGAGGCCAAGGGCGATTTCTTCACCAACGGCGAGGTACGCCGCAGCGTGAGCCTGAACCAGCAGTGGGAAATCAGCCAGAACCTCGGCCTGCGCCTGAGCGCGTCGCGGCAGTTCAGCCACCTGGCCACGGCGCAGAACGAGGTGATGCTGGAGTTGAAGTGGTATCACTACTAGCCGAGGGGCTGTCTACGGATCCTTCGACAGCGTTTTGACATCGCGCCCACATTTACCGCTCTAGACTTGCCGGTATCTACTGGAGGTCATGTGGTCATGTCGCGGTACTTGTGGGTGTTATGCATTGCAGCGCTGCTGGCCGGCTGCCAAACCCAGCACGAGCAGATGCTCGGCCAAGGCTATCCGCCCGCCTATGCCGACGGCTTCGACGACGGCTGCAGCAGCGGTCGCCAGGCGGCCGGGCTGATAGTTGGGGAATTTCGCAAGAACGTGCCGCGCTACCTGCATGAGCGTCAGTACGAAAGCGGCTGGGACGACGGCTTTCGCCAGTGCCATGCCATGCAAAGCAGCGAAGACACCCGCCAGTACCGCGAGCGCTACTGGGACCAACGCGACCGCGATTGGCAACGGGAAAAAGACCAAGGCGCTGCCCGGGCATTTCGCCATAACTGAGGTCGCAACCGGATAACCGTTGAAACCCTGCTACTGCGACCATGGTCTCTTGCACAAGGAGGCCCAACCATGAGCCGAGCATTCGTCAACGAAGACCACGCCGCCGCCCAGGCCAGCCAGCCGGTGGAGCGGCGCATCAGCGACCAGCCAAACTACATGACCGCCAACGGCCTTGCCGAGCTACAACAACGGGTGGCGGCACTTAACAACTTGCGCAGCGAGCTGCAGGGGTTGGGTGATCGGGCGGATAAACAGCGCCTGGCTGACGCCGAGCGAGACCTACGCTACTTCAACGCACGGGTGCAGAGCGCCCAAGTGGTGCCAGCAGCGACCTCCACGCAGCAGGTGCAGATTGGCAGCCGGGTGCGTTTTGTCGATGAGGACGGCCGGGAGCATGAGGTGCAACTGGTGGGCGAAGACCAGGCCGATGCCCAGCGCGGGCTGATCAACTGGGGCTCGCCACTGGGGCGTGCGCTGCTAGGCGCAGGGCCCGGGGATGAGGTGCTGTGGCGCAGGCCGGTGGGGGACCAGATGCTTGAAATCATCAGGATCAGCGCCGAGGGCGATAGCGGGCTTGACCCGCAATAGCGCAAGCCTGCCACTCGCAGAATCATCTGCGCAGGGATTGTGCAGGCCTGTCCCGGCCTCATCGCAGGCTATCGCCAGCTCCCACAGGAATCTGGGCCAACTCTCGAAATTGCGACTGTGCGCGGTCCCTGTGGGAGATTCTATGGTTTTGTACGAGCGTGTTCTCGCCAGACATATCTCCTTGTGGCGAGCGGGCTTGTCCCGCGTTGGGCTGCGTAGCAGCCCCTCAAAACTCAAGGGTAATCCTCAGGGCTGCTGCGCAGCCCAACGCGGGACAAGCCCGCTCGCCACAACTAACTGTCATTTCCCACAGGACTGGGCCCAACCAGCCCCCGTCAGGCCCCGACGCCCGCGGTAGTGCGCAAACGCCCCTCGACCCGCCGTTTCAGGCGATGCTGCTCAAGCACCAGCCGCGAGCCATTGGCCGCGCCACTGCGGCCCCAGTCTTCGAGCAGCTCAAGGCAGGAATGGTCGATATAGCTGAGGTTGCCCAGGGGTACGTGCAGCGTGGTGCCAGGCGGCACAGTGTCCAGCACCTGGGTCAGCGCCGGCACCTTGAGGAAGGTCGCCGAACCGGCAAGACGCAGTTCCATATGCCCCGGTTTACCCAACGCCACCAGGTTGATTTTCAGGCGCGCCGCCTTGAACGCCAGCTTCAGCAGCGTCAAAGCAAAGCCCAGCAACACGCCGGTCAGCAGGTCAGTGAAGATGATCGCCAGCGCCGTAGCGGCATAGGTGAACATCGGCATACGGCCGTAGCGGCCCAGGCCACGAAACGCCTTGAAGTCCACCAGCTTGATACCGGTGTACACCAGCACACCCGCCAGGCTCGCTACTGGAATCTGCTGCAGCACACTGCTCAGCACCACCACGAACGCCAGCAACCACACACCATGCAGAATCGCCGAGGCGCGGGTCTGTGCGCCGGCCTGCACGTTGGCCGAGCTACGCACGATCACCCCGGTCATCGGCAGCGCACCGAGCACACCGCAAAGCATGTTGCCGATGCCCTGGGCCGACAGCTCACGGTCGAAGTCCGAGCGCTGGCCGCTGTGCATGCGGTCTACCGCCGCCGCCGAAAGCAAGGTTTCGGCGCTGGCGATGAACGCCAGGGCGAAGGCTGCCACCAGCAAGGTGGGGTCAGCCAGCTTGAGCAGGTCGTCCGGGCGCAGCCAGTCGATGGCTTCGGACAAGTCAGCCGGCACCTGCACGCGGTTGACCGGCAGCGCCAGCCACAGGCTGATGGCAGTCATCGCCGCCACGCCCAGCAGGGCGCCGGGCAAGAACCTCAGCCGCTGCGGGCGAAAGCGCTCCCACGCCCACATGATGGCGATGGTACCCAGCCCCAGCAGCCCGGCCTGCCAGCCGGCCCCGGCGTTTTCCAGCGGCAGCGCCGCCGCCAGCGTGGCCGGGAAGCCCAGCAGGTTGTCCACGCCCGACGGCTGCGGCGCGGTATCGAACATCACATGCACCTGGGACAGCACGATCAGTACGCCAATACCTGCCAACATGCCGTACACCACCGCCGGCGCCGTGACGCGGAACCAGCAGCCCAGGCGAAAGCGCCCGGCCAGCAACTGCAGCAAGCCGGCCAGCAGCAGGATCGGCCCGAGCATGGCCATGCCGTACTGGCGCACCAACTCGAACACCAGCACCGCAAGGCCGGCGGCCGGGCCGCTGACCTGTAGCGGCGAACCGGCAATAAAGCCCACCACCACACCCCCGATGATGCCCGTAATCAGCCCCTTGGCCGGCGGCATGCCGGACGCGATGGCAATGCCCATGCACAAGGGCAGGGCGACCAGAAACACCACAACCGATGCCAGTAATTCGCGCGGCAGTGCCGCTTTGATCTGTGTCTTGTTCACCATGACGCTCCATTTTTGATTGACGGCCAATCCACTGGCCGTTAGCACGGGGAACCCTGAAACACGCGCACACGCGGGCCGCCAGCGGGTTTGCCGGCAAGGCAGTCAGGGAAATTCAAGGCAGCCGAAGGCCGCGCCGCACCCGTTGGGTGCAGCCGGCTATCAAGGTCTTTTCAGCGTGACGGGGTCGCTTAGTAGCGGCCTCTCGGAGTAGCGCAGGGGATCGTGTCGCCTTCGGTCAGCGGCAGGAAGCGGTCGCTGGCGGCATCGTAGGCTTCGATCTGGCTGGTTTCGATATCGTAGATCCAGCCATGGATGTGCAGTTGGCCTGCGGCCAGGCGCGAGGCCACCGACGGGTGGGTGCGCAAGTGGTGCAACTGGGCGATGACGTTTTCCTTGGTCAGCAGGCCCATGCTCTCGTGCTCGTCGGCGCAGGAGCAATTGTCCTCGACCACGGTACGGGCCACTTCAGCGTGGCGCAGCCAGGCGGAAACGGTCGGCATCTTGTCCAGCGAACGCGGGTTGAGCACCGCACGCATGGCGCCACAGTCGGAGTGGCCACAGATGATGATGTGGTGCACGCCCAGTGCCATGACCGCGTACTCGATGGCGCTGGAAACGCCGCCGTTCATCTGGCCGTAAGGCGGGACCACGTTACCGACGTTACGGGTAACGAACAGGTCGCCAGGCGAGCTTTGCGTGATGAGTTCGGGGACGATGCGCGAATCGGCGCAGGTAATGAACATGGCGCGCGGCTTCTGCGCGGTGGCCAGCTTCTTGAACAGTTCTTGCTGCTCAGGGAAGACTTCGGTGTGGAACCGCAGGAAGCCGTCGACGATATGCTTCATGGCAGCATCGGCACTTTCTGCGGGTGCAACCGGGACGGCCTTGGAGGGGTCCTTGACAGGCATGATTCATCCTCTTGACGGTTTGTGGGTACGTTCCATGTTACCGGGGAAAGATTATGGCTATGCGAGGTTTTAGATGACACGCACAGGTAATTAATCACAGCCGCGGTGGACTGATTTCCTACGCTAGCGGAGAAAACTTAATTGAAACTTAATTGCGGAGGCTCTAGAACGGGCGTTCCAGATAAATCAGGCGGGAATTGGATAATAGCAAAAAAGCATCAGTTGCCAATACCCCATAATGATTTTGTTGCTTGCATGAGCGGCATTGCGACCTAGGTTGGCAGAGGGAAGGTTTCCGATCCGGGATGGGAACAATGCGACCTTCACTAGGCGAATCTTCCGACAACGTGCGGGGTATTCTTCCGATTTATCGGGGATATTTCAGCAAAGTAGGATGGATTTCCCTTGTCTTGGAAGTCGGATAGATCGCCATGTCCCTCCACGCCCTTGCGCTCCATGCCTTTGTTGCCGCCGGCCTGATCCACAGCCCGCTGTTGCTCGCCGACCCCTCGCGTGCGGACCTGCTGGCTGTCTATCACCAGGCGGCCGGGCAGGATGCCCACCTGAGCGCCGCCCGCCACCAATTCCAGGCGTTGCAGGAGCGCGTGCCGCAAGCACGGGCCGGCCTGCTGCCCAGCCTCAGCGCCGGCGCCAGCTTCGAAACCACCCGCCTGCAGCGCGACGAACCCGCGTTTGCCCGCACCCGCGGCGGCAGCGTCTACCAGGCCAGCCTCAACCAACCGCTGCTGCGCCTGGACCGCTGGCACGCCCTCAAAGCCGCCCAAGCCGGGGCAGCCCAGGCCAGCCTGGAGCTGGCGGCCAAGGAACAGGCGCTGATCCTGCAAGCGGCGCAGGCCTACTTCGCCACACTTCGCGCACTCGATGCGCTGGCGGCCGCCACCGCAGAGGCCCGTGCGCTCAAGCGCCAACAGCAACAGGCGCAGGGCCGGCTTGCCAACGGCGCTGCCAACCTCACCGACGTGCTGGACGCCCAGGCTGCCTACGACACTGCCAGCGCCAATCACAACGTGGCGCAACGTAACGTCGCCGATGCCTTCGAAGCCCTCAACCGCCTCACCCAGCAGGGCTATTCGCGCATCGCAGGCTTTGCCCACCCGCTGCCGGTGCAGCCGCCGACACCGGCCGATGCCACCACCTGGGTCAACCAGGCCGTGCAGGGCAACCTCTCGCTGCTGGCCAGCAGCCACGCCGTCGAGGTTGCAGCACACACCCGTCGCCAGCGCCAGGCCGGCCATGCGCCCACCCTGGATGCCATCGCCAGCTACCGTCAGGGCGACAACGACCGCTTCGGCTACAGCAACCCCACCGACTTCGGCAGCAACGGCTACCGCGGCCGCATGGCCCAGGCCACTCTGGGCCTGGAGCTGAACATCCCGCTGTTTAGCGGCGGCCTGGCCCGCTCGCAAGTGCGTGAAGCCAGCCAGCGCCTGGCACAGAGCGAAGACGAACACGAAAACCGCCGCCGTGAAGTGGTGCTGCAAACCCGCAACCTGCACCGCGCCGTCAGCGCCCATGTGCAGCAGGTCGCCGCCCGCCAGCAGAGTATTCGCTCAAGCCACGCCTCGCTGAAGGCCAACCAGATGGGCCTGGCGCTCGGTTCGCGCAACACCGCCGACGTGCTCAATGCCGAACGCCAGCTGTACCGGGCGGTGCGCGAGTACAACGACGCCCGCTACGACTACATCGTCGACTCACTCAAGCTCAAGCAGGCCGCAGGCAGCCTGGCCCCGGAAGACCTGATCCATCTCGCCCGTCATCTGAGCGGCGACTACGACCCCGACCGCGACTTCCTTCCCCCCGGCAGCCGAACGCAACCGCCCGCAACCGGCTAGCCCTCGGCGCTGGCACCACGCTCCAACCCTCCCGCCTATTTAGAGGCCGGCCCCGGCCTGCACGGATGCCCCATGAATGAACCAAGCACTGCCACTTCAGATACCGGGCTGGTCTGCATGCTCATGCTTGCCCGCTTTTACAATCTGGCCGCTTGTGGCGAACAACTGGCCCACGAGTTCGCCGAAGGCCAGCAACCTTTCGGCACCCCGCAACTGCTGCTCGCGGCCCGCAAGCTCGGCCTCAAGGCCCGACATGTCAGTACCCACGCACAGCGCCTGGGCCACACGCCACTGCCCGCCATTGCCCACGACCGTGACGGCGGCTACTTCATCATCGCCCGCCTGGACAGCGGCAAAGCACTGATCCAGGACCCGCGTTGCGAAGGGCCGCAGGTCATCGACCTGGCCGCACTGGCGCTGCGCTGGACCGGCGAGCTACTGCTGGTACGCAGCGAAGCGCCGCTGCCTGGCGAGCCGTCGCGCTTCGACTTCTCCTGGTTCATCCCAGCCATCATCAAGCACCGCAAATTGCTGGGCGAAGTGGCCTTGGTGTCCTTCGTGCTGCAGGTATTCGCCCTGCTCACGCCGTTGCTGTTCCAGGTGGTGATGGACAAGGTGCTGGTGCACCAAAGCCTGACCACGCTGGATGTGATTGCCGTCGGCATGCTCGGCATCATGCTGTTCGAAACCGCCCTCAGTGGCCTGCGCAGCTTTGTCTTCGCCCATACCGCCAGCCGCATCGACGTCGAGCTGGGGTCACGCCTGTTCCACCACCTGATCCACCTGCCGCTGGCCTACTTCCAGGCGCGCCGGGTGGGCGACTCGGTGGCCCGCGTGCGCGAGCTGGAAAACATCCGCAACTTCCTCACCGGCAACGCCATCACCCTGGTGATGGATGTGCTGTTCTCGGTGGTGTTCATCGTGGTGATGTTTTGCTACAGCGGCTGGCTGACCTTGGTGGTGGTCGCCTCGCTGCCCCTGTATGCCTTGGTTTCGCTGCTGATTACCCCGGTACTGCGCAAGCGCCTGCAGGACAGTTTCAACCGCGGCGCCGAAAACCAGGCGTTTCTGGTGGAGGCCGTGAATGGCATCGACACGCTCAAGTCGATGGCCGTCGAGCCACAGGTGCTGCGGCGCTGGGACAACCAGCTGGCAGCCTACGTCGCCGCCGGGTTCAAAACCCAGACCCTGTCCACCGTGGCCAATGAAAGCGTCGGCCTGATCGGCAAGCTGGTCACCGTAGCCACCTTGTGGCTCGGCGCTCGGCTGGTCATCGACGGCCAGCTCAGTGTCGGCGAGCTGATTGCCTTCAACATGCTCGCCGGGCGCGCCGCCCAGCCGATCATGCGCCTGGCGCAGTTGTGGACCAGCTTCCAGCAGACCGGCGTGTCGGTGCAGCGCCTGGGCGACATCCTCAACACCCGCACTGAACTGTCCGCTTCGGCCCGCAGCGCGCTACCGCCCCTGCACGGCGCCATCGAATTCGACCAGGTGCATTTTCGCTACCGCGCCGACGGCTCTGAAGTGCTGCGCGGGGTCAGCCTGTGCATAACAGCGGGCGAGGTAATCGGCATTGTCGGCCGCTCCGGCTCCGGCAAGAGCACCCTGACCCGCCTGCTGCAACGGCTGTACGTGCCCGAGCGCGGGCGGGTGCTGGTGGACGGCATGGACCTGGCACTGGCCGACGCCGCCTCGCTGCGCCGGCAGATCGGCGTGGTGCAGCAGGACAACATGCTGTTCAACCGCAGCATCCGCGAAAACATCGCCCTCAGCGACCCCGGCACGCCGCTCGAAACCGTCATGCAGGCGGCACAACTGGCCGGCGCCCACGACTTCATCGTGGAGCTCGGCGAAGGCTACGACACCCTGGTCGGCGAACACGGCGCGTCCCTCTCCGGCGGCCAGCGCCAGCGCATTGCCATCGCCCGGGCGCTGATCGGCAACCCGCGCATCCTGATTTTCGACGAAGCCACCAGCGCGCTGGACTACGAGTCCGAACGGGTCATCCAGCAGAACATGCGCTCTATCTGCCAAGGCCGCACGGTGCTGATCATTGCCCACCGCCTGTCTGCCGTGCGTGAGGCCCACCGCATCGTGGTGGTGGAGCGCGGGCAGATCGTCGAGCAGGGCAGCCATACCGAACTGCTCGCCCAACCCACCGGGCACTACGCCCGCCTGTACAGCTTGCAACACGGCGCCACCCCGGCGCCCTCCAGCGAGGCGCAGCCATGACCCGCCCTGATACCCTTTGGCAGCGCTATCGCAACACCTGGCAGCAGGCCTGGCGCCAGCGCAAAGCCCTCGACGCGCCCGTACGTAGCGCCGATGAAAGCGAGTTTCTGCCCGCCGCCCTGGAGCTGCAGGAAACCCCGCCGCACCCGGCACCGCGGGTGTTTCTGTGGAGCATCATGGTCTTTGCCGCCATTGCCCTGCTGTGGGCCTGCGTTGGCCGGGTCGACGTGGTCGCGGTGGCCAGCGGCAAGGTGGTGCCGAGCGGGCGTACCAAACTGATCCAGCCCAGCGAAGCGGCGGTGGTCAAGGCCATTCACGTCAGCGACGGGCAACCCGTGCGCGCCGGCGAGCTGCTGCTGGAACTCGACCCCACCACTGCGGGCGCCGATGTGCGCCGGGGCGAAAGCGAACTGCTGGCTGCGCGCATCGATGTGGCGCGCAGCAGCGCCATGCTCCAGGCGATCGCCAGCGGCCAGGCCCCGCTGGGGCTGCACGGCGGCCTCGAAGACGCCGATGCAAGCCAGGTACAAGACGCCGAACGCTGGCTGCACGGCCAGTACCAGGAGTTTCGCAACAACCTCGACCAGGCCGACGCCGAGATCCAGCGCCGCGCTGCCGAAATCGAGGCCGCCCAGGCGCAAGTCGCCAGCCTGCGCAAAAGCCTGCCGATCGTCACCCAACTGGCCGAGGACTACCAGAACCTGCTGGGTGAGCAGTACGTCGCCCGCCACGAGTACCTCGACAAGCATCAGGCCCGCCTCGACATGGAGCGCCAGCTAAAGGTGCAGCAAGCCAGCGTGCGCCAAGCCAGCGCCGCCCAGGCCGAAGCCCGGCGCCGCCGCGAAGGCGTGGTGGCCCAGGCCCGGCGCAGCCTGCTCGACCTGCAACAAACCGCCGGGCAGAAAGTCGCCAGCCTGCAACAGGCGCTGGCCAAGGCCCGCTACCAGCAAGCCCGCACGCGCCTCCTGGCCCCGGTCGACGGCACCGTCCAGCAGCTGGCCGTGCATACCGTCGGCGGCGTGGTCACCCCCGCCCAGGCGCTGATGGTGATCGTGCCCGCCGGCCAGCCCGTGGAGGTCGAGGCCCTGCTGCAGAACAAGGACGTCGGCTTTGTGCACCCCGGGCAGCGGGTGACGATCAAGGTCGAGACCTTTACCTACACCCGCTACGGCACCGTGCAGGGCGAGGTAATGAGCGTGTCACGCGATGCCATCGAAGACCCACGCCGTGGGCTGGTGTACAGCAGCCGCATCCGCCTGGCCAGTGATCACTTGCAGGTCAACGGCCAGCCCGTCCCGCTGATGCCCGGCATGGCCGTGAGTGCCGAAATCAGGACAAGCCAACGCACAGTGATCGGCTACTTCCTGAGCCCGCTGCAACAGCATGTGCAGGAGAGTTTGCGGGAGCGGTGAGGGAATCCCGCCCCTAAATAATCGATGGGGCCAACTTGAGGAGCAGGTGAGCAATGAAAGTCTTTCTTAACCTATTAATGGCCTCAGCACTTGCATGGGCGAGCAGCAGCTTTGCATGCACTTTAAACGACGAGCGGAATAAGACCACTTACCAATTAAACTTACCGGATGATCAATGCCGTGCCATTACGTACATGGACGGAAGGATTATTCCTATTCGTCTGAGCTATCCCCAAGGTCAAGCAGTAGGCTACTCCTGGAGCGGTCCAAAAATTAGCCTCCGCATTTACTACGTAGATGCTACTTACAACATCGAAGCATCAATCGATAAAAGCACCTATCTACGAACCGAAAACAACATTGACATCTATCGAGAACCACAAGACGACATCTTCGCTTTCAACGGCAAGGACGGCGTGCGCGTATTTGTTAGAAACCTTGGCCACACGTGGCTCGCTAGAAGAATGTACAGAGGCATACTGATTATCTACCAGTATCAAAAAGATCTTATGGAGTTCCCAAGTGCTGACGACTTCGTGATGCAATTCGTAAACAAAGCAATCCCAGGCGAGGAATAAGCTATGCCTAGCGCTACTTTCTCCGAGAGCATAAGTATTCAGCGCCAGCCAGCAACGATGTTACCTCGCAGCGCCATGAGTGCAGAAACCGGAACAGGCAAACGAGCAGTGACCTGGTACAGCCTCAGCCCACTACAACAACATGTGCAGGATAGTTTACACGAGACATAAGGGCCCCCAAATTATCACGCTGACCATAACCTTAAAAATTAGCAGCGATCAAAGGGATGAATATGAGCGGCATAAGCCTTCAGTATAAAAATTCAGCCTTACAACTTCTAATACTTCTGGCTGGCCTGACACTAGCGGCCTGTTCGAAGCACGTGATGATCTGGAAACCTATTGATGTATCACGTAAGGATCAAATAGCCAGAGCACAGTTCTCAGTTAGGAGCACTGGCGATTACAGGTTTGCCCTCATGTTCATCAGAAGTAAAAACCCTGATGAGAACGAAGTACTGGACACTCTGCTAGGAGATTTGCACAACGACGGCGTCCCCGTCGACCTTAATCTTCGCGTGTATCGCGATAACGCTCTGGTGCATGACCAAAATATAAAATCTGTAGGCGTGTATTGGTACAAAAATTACGAATATGAAAAACGGAGGTTAAACACTGCGGCTCGCCTGATTCGCATCATGGAGCTCGACCCGGGGGATTATTTAGTTGAAGTGCGAACCTTGGACGATTTGCAGCCGCTTAGGAACATAGAGACTCAAGTCTCCTTCAGCTACTACAACCCTAAACACTGACCCCACAAACGGAGGCCGGATACAACTTTATTAACCAGGCGCAGCTTGCCGTAAACATCCAGTTACGGCGAATTATAAAATAGGTGAGCAATGAAAACTTTTCTTGCCATGGTACTAACCCCAGTTCTTACATGGGCGAGCCACAGCTTTGCATGCACCTTATATGACAAACGAAATGAGACCACCTACCAATTAAACTTACCGGACGACCAATGCAGCACTATTGCCTACATAGACGGAAGAATTATTCCTATTCGCCTGAGCTATCCACAGGGTCAAGCAGTGGATTCCTCGTGGAGAGGTCCTAAAATTGATGTCCGCATTTACTACGCAGATGCCGGCTATAAAATCGGACCACTGATCGACAACAATACTCATTTAAAAACCGAAAACAATACTGACATCTATCGAACACCGAACGAAGAGTTCTTCGCATTTAATGGCGAGGATGGCGCGCGCGTGTTTATTCGAAATCGCATCCACACTTGGGTCGCTAGCAGAATGTATGGGGGCATAGTGATCAATTATCAGTACCTCAAAAGCTCTTTGGGTTTCTCAGAAGCTGACGAGTTTGTGATGAAATTCGTGAACAAAACAATCGTAAAAAGGGATTAATCCATGTCTAGAATTAGTCTATTAGACAGCCAGAAATCTCGAAAAAGTTTAATGCAACGGTAGCAAGAGCTAGTGACAGGGTACAAGAATGAATAGAGCCAAACATCACTCTTCAGTCAAGAATATGTCAATACTCGTAATGATGGCGTCCACGCTCTTAATTGCATGCTCTGCACATGTATCAATACGCAAGCCATTTAATGTTTCAAAAGCAAATGAGACCGTAATTACTCATTTTAAAGTAACAAGTACAGGCGATTATAGCTTCGCAATGTTATTTGCCAGAGCCCCAACTCCTGAAGAAGATGCTAAGCAGACCGAGATCCTCGGCAGCGCCTACAGAGATGGAGTCCCGATTACTGTAAATCTGAGGATCAATCGAGGTAATGAAAAAATCTTGGATCAGGACATAACCAGCAAAGGCGTAAGTTGGGCCCAGGTATTTCAGCACGAAGAACGAATGGTCAACGTAGTAGCGCGGCTCATTCGAGCCCTTACACTTCCACCCGGGAACTACACCGCTGAATTTAGAACGCTTGCAGATTCAAAGGAATTTATCGGAATTGAGAGTTACGTTGAAGTCAGCTATCACAATCCTAAACACTGAAACAACACAGAGAGCAACTAATGACATCCACAAAAACATTTACCGTGACATTTAAAGTCGCTGAAGCAGGCGCTCCATACGAACACCAGGAAGATAAGGGCGGCAATAAAGCAGGAGATGTAACTTCCTCAACCGGGGGACACATGTGGTATTCCATTAGTGACGGGGTCAATCCTCCCGAGAGCTACGGTTTTTCATCACGCTATGGCGAACCTTTTGGTGAAGGGCGCGTTAGTACCAACGATGATCTTGCTTATAGGGTAACTGCTTACGAAACAACCGTACAATTGACAGAGGATCAATATAACAATCTAAAGAATTTTTCCACTCATCCAGAATTGCAGAATTTCGATGCCGCCCGATACAGAGTGTTTACCAACAGTTGTGTGGACTTCACCTTCAAAGCCTTGGAAACGATAGGCTACAAAATCACAGACTTCGAAGGTAACCTGCTCCCTCAAAGAAACATCGAGCCGCTCAAAGAACTTTTATACAGTCGAGGCGCCACTATTGTCCGGGACACCGTGACCCGAAACGGCGACTACTACCAAGCCAAAGACGGCCAAGTCTGCATGTGGCTCAACCCCAACGACATCCGAACCCCGCCGGCGAGCACCAGCCCGGTAAACCTCGACGTCACTTCCGCCCCAACACCCCAACAGAAAATCCAGGGTGAAAGCCAAGCCCAGCTGGACGTGAGCAACGGCTATATCAAGCGTTCCCCCACCGACACGGTCTACGCCCTCGGCGGCATTCTCAACGAAACCGACTTCACGTCCTCGCAAATGGCCGGCCTGGCCACGGGGGGTGTGCGCCCTGGCGAGGTGCAGATCGACCCGAATGCCCGGCCCAACAGTTATCTGTCGTCGTTCTACGCAGCGCCCGAGGCGCAAAAGCCGGACTTCAGCCTGAACAACGTGATGACGGTGAACAACCTGACCACCAAGGCGAAGATCAACACCTATGTCGACCCCTTGCTGCTGGACCTCACCGGCAACGGTGTGCGCATGACCGACCTGCGCGACGCCGTGCTGTTCGACACCGACCACAGTGGCACCCTCAAGCGCAGCGGCTGGGCCGACCGCAGCACGGGCATGCTGGTGGTTGACGATGGCAGTGGGCAGGTTGCCAACGTCAGCCAGATGTTCTCCGAGTACTACGGCGGCAAGCCCGGGGTGGGTGGCGCGGCCGGCGAGAAGCGCTTCAAGGACGGTTTTGCCGCGCTGGGCAGCGAGGATGGCAATCAGGACGGGGTGATCGATGCCAACGACCCGGTGTGGAACAGGCTGCGGGTGTGGGTCGACGCCAGCCACGATGCCAAGGTCGATGGCGGCGAATTGAAGACCCTCGCCGAACTGGGTATCACCCAGATCAGCGTGCGCCCGGCCTCGAGCGAGCCGCAGACCCGGGATGGCAACAAGGTGATCGCCACCGGCTCGTTTACCCGCAATGGCCAGCAGCAGGAGCTGTTGGCGGTGGACTTTCTTGGCGAGCAGGTCAGTAACACCGTCACCCCCGAGGGCAGCGGGGTGCGCGTGACCTCGACCACCTACGGCGCCAACGCCACCACCACCAGCGTGTTCGCCAGCCAGAGCGAGGTCGGGGAAACCCTGGATGCCACGGCACTTGGCGTGGACAACCTGCACGGAGGCAGCGGCGACGACACGCTGATCGCCAAAGCAGCCGGCAGTTGGCTGACCGGTGGTGCCGGCAGCAACACTTATAACGGTGGCGCGGGTGACGATGTGTTCGTGATCAGCGCTTCGGACGACCCGGCCAATATCCACGGCAATGGCGGGCGTGACATGGCCATTGTGGTCGGCAAGCAAGGCGTCAGGCTGAACCTGGCACAGGCCGGGCTGACTGTCGCCCAAGGCGGCGACGGTGACGACAAGCTGGTCAGCGGCGGCCACAACGGGGTGATTCTCAAGGGCGGCTCGGGCAATTCGATACTGGTCGGCGGGGGCGGCACCGATGTGCTGGTGGGCGGCAGCGGTCGCAACACCATCATCGGCGGCAGCGGCAAGGCGTTGATCTATGCAGGCCCCAACGGCGACACCATCTATGGCGCCGAAAGCGGCAGCATCATCCACGCCGGCGGCGGCGCCGACCGGATTTTTGGCGGGGCGAGCGACGATGTGATCGAGGTGGGCCACGGCAATGCGACCATCGACGGCGACGGCGGGGTGAACCTGGTGACGCTGCACGGCACCCATGGCGAGTACACCATCACCCGCACCGCCGAGGGCCATGAGGTGGCTGACAAGGTGGCCGGCCGCGACGGTACCGCCAGCCTGAAAAACATCCAGAAGCTGAATTTCTCGAATATTTCGGCCGTCGACCTGCAAACCCCCAACGCCATGCCCGTGGCAGATGTGCTGCACAGCGACTGGGAGGGCACCCCCTTCAATCGCAACCGCGCCCACCTGATTACCGCTGCCAGCCTGGTGGCCAACGACCTGCTGCTGGGCAGCCAGGGCGGTTTGCGCCTCGACAGCGTGGGTGAGGCCAGCGGTGGCTCGGTCAACCTCACCGAACAGGGCGATGTGCTGTTTACTCCCGAGGCCGGCTACACCGGCATGATGGGGTTCAAGTACGCCATCGTCGATGCCCAGGGCAACCCGGCCGCCTCGGTGGTCGACCTGAGCAGCGGCCAGGCCGCGCCCATGCGCGCCAGTGTGGCGCTGCTCGACCCCGGCATGCCAGGCGACCCGCAGGCTGCACAGCAGTGGTACCTGAGCGACAGCAACGTGCTGCCCGTGTGGCGCGACTACACCGGCAAGGGCGTGCGCATCGGCATGTTCGAGCCCGGAGGCGAATTTGCCACGGCGCCGGAAATCTTTGATATCGAGCACCCGGACCTGGCCGCCAATGTCGACCCGGCCTGGCTTCAGTCCCAGCGTGACAAGGGGGTGCTGCCGGCGCTTGCGTCCAACCACGCCACCATGGTCGCCGGGGTGATGGTTGCCGCGCGCAACGACCAGGGCGGCATCGGCGTGGCCCATGGCGCGACGCTCAGCGGTTACTACCTGGCCAATAAGGGCAACGACCTCAGCGCGCTGGGCCACATGCTCAACCATGACGTCGCCAACCACAGCTGGGGCTTCAAGAACGACTTTGCCTTGAGCAACCTCACCGGCAGCGCCGTCAACACCGCTACCGCCCTTGTGGCCAGCACGCGCTATGCAGCGCACAACGGCCGTGGCGGCCTGGGCACGGTAATCGTCACTGCCGGCGGCAACGAGCGCGAGCAGGGCGGCACTGCCCAAGGCTCACTGACCAACAACAACCGCTTCTCGATCGAGGTGGGCGCCATCAACGCCCAGGGCGACCTGTCGACCTTGAACATCGGCTCCGCGCCCTTCAGCAACCCCGGCGCAAGCCTGCTGGTATCGGCGCCGGGCAGCAATGTGTTTTCGACCAGCCGCCAGCTTGAAACCGACCGCGGCTCGACCTTCGGCAACGACTACAGCAGCATGCAGGGCACCAGCTTTGCCGCGCCGATCGTCTCAGGCGTTGCCGCGCTGATGCTCGAAGCCAACCCCAACCTGGGTTACCGCGACGTCCAGCAAATTCTGGCGCTGTCGGCCCGTTGGATCAACGACAGCACCACCCAGTGGGGCGACAACGGCGCACGCAACTGGAACGGCGGTGGTATGCATGCCAGCCATGACTATGGCTTTGGCCAAGTGGATGCACGCGCGGCGGTGCGCCTGGCCGAAAGCTGGATGGCCCGCAGTACGGGCGAAGATGAAGGCGTTCTGGCCGCCAGCAGCGGGCCGCTGGGGCAGACATTGGCCGCGGGCGGCAGTGTGCGCGCCGAGCTGCAGCTGCAAGCCGGGGTGTTGGTGGAGCATGTGGAGGTCGATTTTGACGCCGATATCGGCCGCCTGGGCGATATCACCATGGCCGTGGTGTCACCGGCTGGCGTGCGCAGCGTGCTGCTGGACCGTACCGGCAAGGCGCCGGGCAGCGATGACACCGATGTGGGCAACCCCCACTCCGGCGCGTTCAAGTACAGCTTCATGAGCACCCACCACCGCGGCGAAAGTTCGGCGGGTACCTGGGCGCTGGAACTCAAGGACGCAACCAATGGCCAGCCGCTAACCCTCAATAACTGGGCCCTGCGCGTGAATGGCAGCAAGGCCAGTGCCGACGACAGCTATTTCTATACCGACGAATACCGCCCTTCGCTGAACAACCAGCCGGCTCGGGGCGTGTTGGACGATGCCGTCAGCGGCACAGCCGGCGGGCGCAACACCCTCAACGCGGCAGCGGTCAGCGGGGATGTGCAGATTGCGTTGGATACCGGTATCGCCAGCATTGCCGGGGCGCCGCTGAGCCTGCCCAACCCGGGCGGCCTGCACAACCTGATCAGCGGCGACGGCAACGACACCTTGGTCGCCGGCAACGCCGACACCCTGCTGAACGGTGGCCGCGGCATCAACAGCCTCACCGGTGGCAGTGGCGCCGACTTGTTTGTGGTTCATCGGCGTGATGGCGGTCAGGACACCCTGCACCGTTTCGAGCCCGCCAAAGGGGAGCGCATCAATCTGGTTGGCTTCAGCGCCAAGACTTTCGCCGAACTCAACCTCAGCCAGCAGGGCGCGGATGTGCGTATCGAGCTAGGCAGCGGCCAGAGCATCCAGTTGAGCGAACAGTCAGTACAGAACCTCAGCGCTGCGAGCTTCCAGTTCCAAGACCGCTTTGTCGCGCCGGAGCACTACGCCCGCAGTAACCAGGCGCCTATAGACCCGGGTAGCGTTGCTGGGGTCGTGGTCCTGGCTGGCGGTGGGGAAGGGGTGTCGCTGGGCCCTGGCGCCGATGGCAAGCTGGCCGCATCCTTGGCCGGTAAGGTCTACAGCCACGATACCGCGACCTCGGACCGCTTCGTGATCAGCCACCAACTCAATGCGAAGGATTACAGCAATGCCCTGCGCGGCTTCCGCCATGGGGTCGACAAGATCGACCTGAGCCAAGTCGGTGTCACCGGTTTTGAGGATCTGGCCATTGCCAAGCTTAACCGCAGCACCATCAACGGCGTGGCGCAGATCCACGGTGTGGAACTGAGCACAACCGTGCTGCGGGGCGCCGAGCAACCGGTGAAGCTGCTGTATCTGGACGCCCTGGAGGTGGCTCAACTCGATGCCGGTGACTTCATCTTTGCCACCGAGCGCCTGCCGGTCGAAACCGGCCAGCCTGAGCCGCCGATGCACCGCCAGCGCAGAAGTGCCCTCGCCATGCCCGACCAGGCGCAGCCTGTCGACACCACCAATAGCCCGGAGGGCGGAACAGCAACCGCGCTGTCAGGGCAGTTGTGGTTCCAGCAGCCAGGTGAAGGCCTGGCGGACGGCGGTGCGGGGGCGGTGCGGCAGTTGGCGAGTATCAATGCCGACTCGCTGATCCAGGCCATGGCCGCCTTTGCACCCGCAGACCCTGCGTTCACCCACTTCGATATGGCCCACGCGCAGGCCTTGCAACCGGTGCTCGCAGCCAACTGGCGGTAACTGCCACAGGGTGAGCGGCTGTGGGTCCAGACCGTGAGGGCTGCGTCACTATTGTCTCTGCGCGTTCTCTGTAGGAGCGGCCTTGTGCCGCCAAAGGGCTGCGTAGCAGCCCCGGGAGATATCAGTGGTGCATAACTCCTGGGGGTGCTCCCGCACCCCTTTCGCGGCACAAGGCCGCTCCTACACAGGCCACCCTCAGAACAACGCCATCTGTTCCCCCGGCGGGCAAAACGCCGAACAGTCCAGCGCCAGCGCTTCACGCCCCTCGAAGCCAAGGCTTCGCGACGCCTTGCGAAAGCGCTGCTCAAGCAGCTCGGCAAATACCCCTTCGCCGCGCATGCGGGTGCCGAAGCGGCTGTCGTACAGCTCGCCGCCCCGGCTCTGGCGGATCAGGCTCAGCACATGGGCGGCGCGCTGTGGGTAGTGGTCGTGCAACCACTGCTCGAACAGCGGCGCCACCTCCAACGGCAGGCGCAGCATCATGTAGGCCGCGCTCTGTGCGCCAGCAGCCTTGGCCGCCTGCAGCAGTTGCTCAAGCTCGCTGTCGTTGATCATCGGGATCATGGGCGAACACAGCACGCCCACCGGCACCCCGGCCTCGCGCAACACGCGGATCGCCCGCAGGCGCGCCTTGGGGGCGGCGGCGCGGGGTTCGAGCACGCGCTTGAGTTCGTCATCCAGGGTGGTCAGGCTGATCATCACCCGAACCAGACGGTGGCTGGCAAGCTCGGCCAGCAGGTCGAGGTCGCGCAAGATCAGCGCACCTTTGGTGACCACCGTGACCGGGTGGCGAAAACGCAGCAGCACTTCGAGCAGGCGCCGGCTGAGCTGCTGCTCGCGCTCAATGGGCTGGTAGGGGTCGGTGTTGGCGCCCAAGTTGATCGGTGCACAGACGTAACCCGGCTTGCTCAACTGCTGGGCGAGCACTTCGGCGGCGTTGGTCTTGGCGATGAGCTTGGTTTCGAAGTCCAGGCCGGGGGAGAGGTCCCAGTAGGCGTGGCTGGGGCGGGCGTAGCAGTAGATGCAACCATGTTCGCAGCCGCGATAGGGGTTGATGGAGCGGTCGAAGGGCAGGTCGGGCGAGGTGTTGCGCGAGATGACGGTTTTAGCCGTTTCGATGCGCACCTCGGTGCCCTGGGTGAGCGGGGCTTCCTGATGCCAGCCGTCGTCCTCAGCCACTGAAACGCTGGAGGCGAAGCGGTTGTGCGGGTTGGTAGCTGTGCCGCGGCCACGGATAGGCGTCATGAGAAAAAACCCGAATTACTGTATTTACATACAGTAATCCTGGTTCAAGTTGAAAGCCAGTACCGTCAGGCGGCCCAGCGCGGTCTCTTTGTCGGAGCGGCCTTGTGTCGCGAAAGGGCTGCGTAGCAGCCCCAGCGATATTGCATGATGCCGAGATCGTGGGGCCGCTACGCGACCCTTTCGCGGCGCAAGGCCGCTCCTACACACAGACCGCGTCGCTGCATGCTGGCCCTAGGTCACTCCGGCTTCTTCAGCTTCGGATTGGGGAAGAACTGCACCGTCTGCACCTTGGCCGGCGCAGGTTTGGGCGCCAGCTGGTTGACCCGGGTGCCGATCTCCTTGGGCACCGACAAACCCTGTTCATTCAGGGTGTCGGTAAACCCGCAGGCGACGCACTCGCGGTGCGGTACGCCGTCCTCGTTCCACATCATCAGCTTGTCCATCTCGCTGCACGCCGGGCACACGGCCCCGGCGATGAAACGCCTTTTGCTCTTGCTCACGGCAACCTCGCTCATGCCGCCGCGCCTTCGCTCAGGCCGCAGTGGCGCAGCAGTGCATCAATGGAAGGCTCGCGGCCCCGGAAGTCGACGAACAGCACCATCGGCTCGCGCGAGCCGCCACGGGCCAGAATAGCCTCGCGGAAGGCGCGGCCCGTCTCGGCGTTCAGCACGCCTTCTTCTTCAAAGCGCGAGAACGCATCGGCCGACAGCACTTCAGCCCACTTGTAGCTGTAGTAACCCGCCGCATAGCCGCCCGCAAAAATGTGCGCGAAGCTGTTGGGGAAGCGGTTGTAGGCAGGCGGGCGCATGACCGACACCTCGTCGCGCACCCCTTCGAGCACCTGCAAGGCACTGCGCCCGTCGCCATGGGTGGCGTGCAGCTCGAAGTCGAACAACGAGAACTCCAGCTGGCGCACCATCATCATGCCGGACTGGAAGTTCTTGGCAGCCAGCATCTTGTCCAGCAGGTCCTGGGGCAGCGGCGCGCCGGTCTCGTAGTGGCCAGAAATCAACGCCAGGCCTTCGGGCTCCCAGCACCAGTTTTCCATGAACTGGCTCGGCAGCTCCACGGCATCCCACGCCACGCCATTGATACCGGATACCCCGGCATGCTCGATGCGGGTGAGCAGGTGGTGCAGGCCGTGGCCGAACTCGTGGAACAGCGTGGTGACTTCATCATGGGTCAGCAGCGCAGGCTTGCCAGGCGATGCTGGGGTGAAGTTGCACACAAGGTTTGCCACCGGGCTTTGCAGGCTGCCATCAGCAGTGCGGCGGCGGTCACGGGCCCCGTCCATCCAGGCGCCGCCACGCTTGTTGGCGCGCGCGTAGAGGTCGAAGAAGAAGCGCCCGATATGCTGGCCGTGCTCCTTGATTTCGAACAGGCGCACGTCGGGGTGCCAGGCATCGAAGCCCTTCAGCTCGGCGATTTCGATGCCATACAGGCGTTGCACGATGGCAAACAGGCCTGACAACACTTTGTCGATGGGGAAGTAGGCGCGCAGGGCTTCCTGCGACACGCTGTAGCGCTGCTCGCGCAGTTTTTCGCCGAAGTAACCGGCATCCCAGCTGGCCAGCTCTGCGGTGCCCTGTTCGGCGGCATAGGCCTTGAGTTGTTCCAGGTCTCGAGCGGCGAAGGGCTTGCTGCGCTTGGCCAGGTCACGCAGGAAGCTCAGTACCTGGTCGCTGGACTCGGCCATTTTGGTGGCCAGGCTCAGCTCGGCAAAGTTGGCGTAGCCGAGCAGGGTAGCCAGCTCTTGGCGCAGGTCGAGGATCTGCGCCATCACCGGGCCGTTGTCGAACTGGCCGGCGTTGGGGCCTTGGTCGGAAGCACGGGTGCAGTAGGCGGCATACAGCTCTTCGCGCAGCGCGCGGTCGCTGGCGTAGGTCATGACTGCGTAGTAGCTGGGGAACTCAAGGCTGATCAGCCAGCCGTCGAGGCCTTTGGCCTGCGCGGCGGCGGCCATCTGTGCCTTGGCCGAATCGGTCAGGCCAGCCAGTTGCGCCTCGTCGGTGACGTGCTTGGTCCAGGCCTGGGTGGCGTCGAGCAGTTGGTTGGAGAAGCGGCTGCCCAGCTCGCTGAGGGTGCTTTGCACCTCGGCGTAGCGTTGTTGCTGCTCGGGCGGCAGGTCGATACCCGACAGGCGGAAATCGCGCAGCGCGTGGTCGAGGATGGTTTTTTGCGCCACGTCGAAGCTCGCAGCCTCCGGGCTGTTGGCCAAGGCCTGGTAGGCCTCGAACAGCGCGCGGTTCTGGCCAAGCTCGGTGGAATAGGCGCTCAGCGCCGGCAAGCACGACTCGTAGGCTTCGCGCAGCTCGGGGCTGTTGCACACGGCATTGAGGTGGCTGACCGGGCTCCAGGCCGCCGCCAGGCGGTCATTGAGCTCGTCCATGGCCAGCACCAGGCCGGCCCAGGTCGGTTGCTTGCCCTGGGCCTGAAGGATGTCGGCGATGGCCTTGCGGTTGTCGGCAAGGATCTGCTCGATCGCCGGCAGCACATGCTCGGCACGGATGGCCGAGAAGGGCGGCAGATCATAGGACTGCAGCAGTGGGTTGTTCGCACTCACGGTTCGGGTACCTTGGCAGGAGAAACACGGGACCATCTTAATTACAATCGACGCCGACCGCAGCAGGCAGCCTGCCTATCGGCATTGCAGAGGAACACTATCATGGCCCTCCGGACTTTCCGGGAACACACGCCAAAAGTTGGACCACGCGCCTTTGTCGACCGTTCGGCAGTGGTTATCGGCGATGTCGAGATCGGCGAGGACAGCTCGGTCTGGCCGCTGACCGTGGTGCGCGGCGACATGAACCGCATCCGCATCGGCGCGCGCACCAGCGTGCAGGATGGCAGCGTGCTGCACATCACCCATGCCGGCCCGTTCAACCCGGACGGCTTCGCGCTGATCATCGGTGACGAGGTGACCATCGGCCACAAGGTCATGCTGCATGGCTGCACCTTGGGCAACCGCATTCTGGTAGGCATGGGCAGCACCATCATGGATGGCGCCGTCGTTGAGGACGAGGTGATCATCGGTGCCGGCAGCCTGGTGCCACCCGGTAAACGCCTGGCCAGCGGCTACCTGTATGTGGGCAGCCCGGTGAAGCAGATGCGCCCGTTGAACGAGCAGGAGCGGGCGTTCTTCCCCTACAGCGCCAGCAACTACGTCAAGCTCAAAGACCAGCACCTGGCCGAAGGCTACGACCAGTAGTTGCTTGTGCACCCCTTTTCAGACACCGAGAACCGCATGCATCAGCAGACTATCCTCTTCGACCTCGACGGCACCCTGACCGACCCGCGCCTGGGGATCACCCGCTCGATCCAGTACGCGCTGGCCAAGCTCGGTATCGACGAGCCTGACCTGAGCCGCCTTGAGCACTTCATCGGCCCGCCGCTGCTGCAAGCGTTCATGCAGTTCTACGCCTTCGACGAGGCCAAGGCCTGGCAGGCGGTGAATTTCTACCGCGAGCGCTTCAAGGTCACCGGGCTTTACGAAAACCGCGTGTTCGACGGTGTGCCCGAGTTGCTGCAAGCACTGCAAGGCCAAGGCCGCACGCTGTATGTGGCCACTTCCAAACCGTGGGAATTTGCCCGCGAGATTGCCCGGCATTTCGCGTTCGACAAGCACTTCAAGGTGATCTACGGCAGCGAGCTGGACGGCACCCGTACCAACAAGGTCGAGTTGATCCGCCACCTGCTGGATGAAGAAGGGCTGGACCCTGCGCAAACGCTGATGATCGGTGACCGCAAACACGATCTGATCGGCGCCCGCAGCAACGGCGTGCAGGCGGTGGCGGTGGGTTACGGGTTCGGTAGCCGCGAGGAACTAGTGGCAGAAGCCCCCGCCTTCCACTTCGAAACCCTGGCCGAGCTGCACCAAGCGTTCACGGCCTGAAAACAACGCGGTCGGGTGTAGGAGCGGCCTTGTGTCGCGAAAGGCTGCAAGGCAGCCTCAGGATTTTCGCCTCATGCATGAACGCCGGGGGCGCTTCGCACCCCTTTCGCGACACAAGGCCGCTCCTACACAGGCTACTTCGGTTTATGGGGTCAACCGCTGCAACTCGGCCTTGCGCTGTGCAACCGGCAGCTGGCCCAACGCCTCGACGCGCTGGTAAAAACGCGGCCAATCGCCGCCAACCTCGCTAAATAGCTGCGAAAACGCCGGAACCCACTGGTCATACAGCCCAAACGGCAGCAATTTTGCGTTGTTCAGCGGCCCATACATCCAGCCATCAAAACGCCGATCTCCGGCCCAGTCGCGGTCGCGCACCTGGCGATACTCGCGGCGCAAGCGCTCGAACTCGGCCTGCTTAGCCGCACGCTTGTCCGCATCATTCAGCGGCCCGCTATAAATCGCCTGCAACCGCTCACGGCTGGCCAGCACCAGCCGGATAAACTGCTCGCGCTGCGCTGCGCCGTCTTCTTCGACCGCCGGCAACCCACGGGACGCGCGCCATTGCCGAGTACCTTCCTGCTCCACGAACGAGGCGAACGACTCGTTGAACTCGGTATCGTCCTGCACATAAAAGCGCTGGTGCGCCAGCTCATGGAAGATCACCGTCGCCAGCCGCTCCTCGCCCCAGCCGAGCATGCTCGACAGAATCGGGTCATCGAACCAGCCCAGCGTCGAGTACGCCTCCACGCCGCCAACGTACACATCCAGCCCTTGCTCGCGCATCAGCGCCGCCGCACCACGGGCTGCGCCTTGCTGGTAGTAGCCGCGGTAGGCCACGCAGCCGGCAATCGGGAAGCAATGGGTGACCGGCTGTAGCGAAAGCTCGGGCGTGGCGAACACATTCCACACCACATAAGGCCGGCCCAGCGCGGCGTACACCCGGTAACTGCCGTTGTCGGGCAGTTTCAGCTGCGCACTGGCGAACGTCCGCGCCTTTTGCGCCACCTGCAGGTGCTCGCGCAGCTGCGGCGGGGTAGCCGGGTCCGCGATCACCTGTTGCACCGGCTGGCGCGCACGTAACAGTTGCCATTGGCCCTCGGCCAGCTGGCCGTAATAGCCAAGGCTTGAACAACCACTGAGCAGGGCGCCAAGCAGCAGGGGAACAAAGCGGGTGAAAACGCGGTCGAGAGCCGGTCGGCTGCAGCGTTTGAAAACAAAGAATTCATGCATCGAGGCGGTCTGTCTCGCTGGTCGGCCGAAGCCTCAAGACTATCTCGCCAAGGGGGAGCTTTGCCATGCGTACCCGGTTTGCCATAAGCACACTGATGCTGTTGTCCGGCTGCAGCACCTTGCCCGACCCGGACCCGAACCAGGCGTGGGTCGACCTCGCCACGCCCGACAGCGCCTCGCTGCACGCCGTGCAGGTAGACGACCGCGACTGGGCCGACAGCCGTTACTTCGAAGTCCAACCCGGCAACCACGAGCTGACCGTGCGCTACCAGTTCGCCGTGGCACCCAGCAATATCGGCCCGGTGCAGGAGCCGCTGTGGCGCGACTGCCAGCTCAACGTCAACGTCGAAGGTTTCAATGCAGGCGAGCGCTACCAGATGCACGCCGGCAGCATCGGCTTTCGGCCCTGGGTGAAACTCTACGACCAACAGCGCAAGCTGATCGGCGAAGGCGAACCGGCAGGCTGCCAGCGCACCTGACGCCGGCGAACGGCGCTATGCTTAAGCCCTGTACAACGCGAGCGGAGTTTGACCATGCGCCAGCCCATGATGCTGATCGCCCTTAGTGCGCTAGGGGCCTGCGCCAGCCCTTTGCCACCTGTGGACCCCGGCAAGGCCTGGGTCGACCTGTACACCATCACCCCAGGCCGCACGCTGATGGCCGACCGTCTGGACGGCCAACGGCTCAACGACGGCCGCTACTTCCAGGTAACGCCCGGCAAGCATGAGCTGGTGGTGCGCTTCGACTATGAAATCTACGCCGGTGGTTTCAGCACAGACCCCACCGAGCGCATCTGCTACCTGACCGTACGCTTCAACGACTTCAAGGCCGGCGAACGCTACCGCCTCGAGGCCCGCGCGCCGGTCATGCAGCCGCAGGTGTTGCTGTACGACGCCAGCCGCAAGGTAGTGGTCAATGAGCCGAGCGAGGTGTTCTGCATTCCGTAACCGCTAGCGCGGGTTACTGATCGTTTTTCTGGTAAACGATCTTTTTGCTGCCGTTATCACAGCTGCCGACAATCATGCTGGGGTCGGTGGCTTCGGCGTTGGGCACGATTTCCAGTGTGTAGGACGCAACCCCGCGCGCCTGGATCTTGGCTTCGATCTCGGCTTTGAGTTCTTCGCATGGCTTGGGGGCCGCCATTGCAGAGGTGGCCAGCAACGAGGCCAGTACGGCGAAAGCTACGCGGATCATGGAACGGCTCCTGAAAAGGCAGGCGGCGCTGCCGACGCTGGTTAGACTACCGCAAAGCGCCGCCGTTGCGCCGCCTACTGCAGCAGGGTCGCGTCCAGGGTGATATCGGCGTTCAGCACCTTGGATACCGGGCAACCGGCCTTGGCCTTGTTGGCGATTTCCTTTAACTGCTCTTCGCTGGCACCCGGCACCTTGGCCTTGAGCACCAGGTGCACTGCGGTGATGGCAAAGCCGTCATCCTGCTTGTCCAGGGTCACCTGGGCTTCGGTATCGATGCGCTCTGGGGTCAGGCCAGCCTCGCCCAGCATCATCGACAGCGCCATCGAGAAGCAGCCGGCGTGGGCTGCGCCAATCAGCTCTTCCGGGTTGGTGCCGGGCTGGTTCTCGAAGCGGGTATTGAAACCGTAGGGGTTGTTCTTGAGGGCGCCGCTCTCGGTGGAAATCTGACCCTTGCCGTCTTTCAGGCCGCCTTGCCAGATTGCCGATGCTGTCTTTTTCATGGTTGCCTCCTGGGTGAGTACGTAAGGTTCTGAGGGCTATGCCTACGCCAAGTTCAGACCAATCCGCCCTTTGGCATTGAATCCTCTGAATGTGCCCATACTGAGTTCAGAGGGCCTTCGGGCCACCCTTTCCCTGCGGAGGCTCCAATGACGCACCTGCGAGACCTTAAGATTTCCACCCTCGACCTGGTGCCCGTGCGCGCCGACCAAGGCCCGGCGCAGTCGCTGCGCAACTCGCTGGACCTGGCACAACACGCCGAACGCTTCGGTTACAACCGGTTCTGGGTAGCCGAACACCACAACATGGATGGCATCGCAAGTTCTGCCACCTCGGTGCTGATCGGCTACCTGGCCGGCGGCACCTCGAGCATTCGCGTCGGCTCCGGCGGGGTAATGCTGCCCAACCATGCGCCGCTGGTGATTGCCGAGCAGTTCGGCACCCTGGCCAGCCTGTACCCTGGCCGCATCGACCTGGGCCTGGGCCGCGCACCGGGCTCCGACCAAATGACCGCCCATGCCCTGCGCCGCGAACGCTCTGGCAGCGCCGACGACTTCCCGGACGATGTCGAGGAGCTGTCGCGCTACCTCGGCCCGCGTACCGATGACCAGAAAGTCATCGCCGTGCCCGGCCACGACACCGAGGTGCCGATGTGGCTGCTCGGCTCCAGCCTGTACAGCGCCCAACTGGCCGGCATGCGCGGCATGCCTTACGCCTTCGCCTCGCACTTTGCGCCGCGCTACATGCATGAGGCGATCCGCATCTATCGCGACCATTTCAAACCTTCGACCACCCTCGACAAGCCCTACGTGATGCTCGGGGTGCCGATGGTGGTTGCCGACACCGATGAGCAGGCCGAATACCTGGCCACCTCGGTGTACCAGCGCATTCTGGCGCTGATGCGGGGCCAGAGCCTGATGCAGCGCCCACCGGTCGCCAGCATGGATGGCCTGTGGTTGCCCCATGAGCGCGATGCGGTAGGTAATTTCCTGGGCCTGGCCATGATTGGCAGCCCGCAGAAGGTGAAAGCCAAGGTCGAGGTGCTGCTGGAGCAGACCGGCGCAGACGAGCTGATCTTCACCTGTGACCTGTATGAGCATGCGGACCGGGTGCGGTCCTATGAGCTGCTGGCGCAGGCACTCAAAGCCTGAACAAGCACAATCGCGGCGGTTCGGTGCGCCGAACTGCCGCGATTGTGCCGGAGTAATCAGCCTCGGCTGTAGGCGATTTCTTTGGTTCCACCTTCACAGGTGCCCACAACCTTGCCCGCTGGTTCGCCTTTTTTGACGATCTCCAGGGTATATCCGCTGACACCCTTGGCATCCAGCTTGGCGGCGATCTCGGCCTTGAGCTCTTCGCAGGGCTTGCCCGCAGCCATTGCCCCACCGGCCAGCAGCATCAGCCCCGTTGCTACGATCAACTTCTTCATCTAGCGCATTCCTTGTACAGATAAAAGTCGAAAAGGGCGCAGCATTGCGCCCTGCAAACCTCAATACCGCATTGCGCCAACCTTGGCCAGCGCCGTTTGGTTTCAACTGTTGGCGATGCGGAAGCCGACCTTCAGGGTGACCTGAAAATGCGCAGCCTTGTTGTCGCGAATATGCCCGCGGGTTTCCACCACCTCGAACCATTCCAGGTGCTTGATGCTCTTGCCGGCCTCGGCCAGGGCATTGTTGATCGCGTCTTCGATGCTGGTGGGCGACGAACCTACCAGTTCGATCTTCTTGTAGGTGTGATGATCGGTCATGGGCGCTCTCCTGAGGTGTCGTGTGCGTTGAGCCTAGCAGCGCAGGCTGGGTTTACCTGCGAGCGGCGTTGGCTACAGAAAGTTCGATCGCACTTTCCTGAAGCGGCGCAGTCGCATTTCTTACAGCCCATTACTGCGAAGGAGATTCACCATGGCCCGCAACTCGCTGCGCAAGACCTCGCTGGAAAGCATGGAAGCCGAGATCGAAAACCTGCTGAGCGCTCTCGAGAACCTCAAGCACGACGCTTCGGAAGAGTCGCACAAGACCATGAAGGCGCTGCGCGGCAATGCCGAGAACGCCCTCAAGCACTCGCGCAGCCTGCTCAGTGATGCCTATGCCGAAGTCAAAACCCGCACCCGCGAAACCGGCATCGCCACCCGTGACTACGCCCAGGAACACCCTTGGACCACCGCTGGCGTGGCTGTTGGCGCCCTGGGCCTGCTGGCGGCCTACCTGATGTGCCGCCGCAACTAACCCACCTGCTGCTGCAATGCCTGGCGCAGCCACTGCGCCAGCTGCTCGGCGCGCCCGTCAGCGGCGCGCCGGGGCACCCACAAGGCCAGTGCCGCACGGGTGGGGGAGAAGCCCCACGGTGCGGCCAGCCGCCCGGCCTTGAGGTCATCGGCAACCAAGGGTTGCGGCGCGATGGCCACCCCTAAACCCGCCACTGCCGCCTCAAGCAAGTAGTACAGATGCTCGAAGGCCTGCCCGTAATTCAACCCGTGCGCATCCAGCCCATGTTGCCCGGCCCAAGTCGGCCACGCCTGCGGGCGCGAGGTGGTGTGGAGCACTGCTTCGCGTTGCAAAGCCACGGCTGGCGCGGCTTTCAAACGGTCGAAGCCCTCGAAGTGCGGGCTCATCACCGGGCCAATACGCTCTTCGGCAAGCACATACACTTGCATATCTGCCGGCCACGGCGGCTCGGCGTATACCAGCAGCGCATCCAGGCCGGGGCGCCGAGGGTCGAGGTCGCCTTCACCGGCAGAAAGGTGCAAGCGTAGCTCTGGCAAGTCGGCTTTCAGGCGCCCCAGGCGTGGGATGAACCAGCGCGCCAACAGGCTGCCCGAGCAGCCGAGCACGAACGGCGCTTCATCGGCATCACGGGACAGTTCTGCACACACGCTGCGCAGCCGGTCGAACGCCTCGGCGCTGGCATCGCGCAACCGGATACCGGCATCTGTGAGTTTGACGCCACGCCCGTCCTTGACGAACAAGGCGATGCCCAGATGCTCTTCGAGCACCTTGATCTGCCGGCTGACGGCACCATGGGTCACATGCAGCGCTTCGGCTGCCTGGCTGACACTGCTGAGCCGCGCGGTGGCCTCGAAGGCACGCAGGGCGTTGAGCGGGGGAAGATCCTGAGCCATAACGCGTGAGATTTCCTGACATGTTGGCGCAATCTTATCGGTTTTCAGCCGGGCCTGCTGTGGTTAGAGTAGTCCCATCGACACGTGCCAGGCTGCCCAACCCCAGCCAGCACCGTCCCCAGCCAAAACGCCTATGGAGCGCCCCATGTCCCAGTCCCAATACCGTCCCGGCCCCGATGCCAACGGCCTGTTCGGCTCGTTCGGCGGCCGCTACGTTGCCGAAACCCTGATGCCACTGGTACTGGACCTCGCCCGCGAGTACGAAGCGGCCAAGGCCGACCCGCAGTTCCTCGAAGAGCTGGCGTACTTCCAGCGCGACTACATTGGCCGCCCCAACCCGCTGTACTTCGCCGAACGCCTGACCGAACACTGCGGCGGTGCAAAAATCTTCTTCAAACGTGAAGAGCTCAACCACACCGGCGCGCACAAGGTAAACAACTGCATCGGCCAGGTGTTGCTGGCCAGGCGCATGGGCAAAAAACGCCTGATTGCCGAAACCGGCGCCGGCATGCACGGCGTGGCCACCGCCACAGTAGCTGCTCGCTTTGGCCTGCCCTGTGTGATCTACATGGGCGCCACCGACATCGAGCGCCAGCAGGCCAACGTGTTCCGCATGAAGCTGCTGGGCGCCGAGATCGTCCCGGTCACTGCCGGCACCGGCACCTTGAAAGACGCCATGAACGAGGCCCTGCGCGACTGGGTCACCAACGTCGAAGACACCTTCTACCTGATCGGCACCGTGGCCGGCCCGCACCCTTACCCGGCCATGGTCCGCGACTTCCAGTCGATCATCGGCAAGGAAACCCGCGCCCAACTGCAGGAAAAGGAAGGCCGCCTGCCTGACAGCCTGGTCGCCTGCGTGGGCGGCGGCTCCAATGCCATGGGCCTGTTCCACGAGTTCCTGCAAGAGCCAAGCGTACAGATCATCGGCGTCGAAGCCGGTGGCCATGGCGTGCACACCGACAAACACGCGGCCAGCCTCAACGGCGGCGTACCTGGCGTGCTGCACGGCAACCGCACCTACCTGCTGCAAGACAACGACGGCCAGATCACCGACGCCCACTCCATTTCCGCAGGCCTGGACTACCCCGGCATCGGCCCGGAGCACGCCTACCTGCATGAAGTGAAGCGTGTGGAATACGTGAGCATCACAGACGACGAAGCGCTCGATGCGTTCCACGCCACCTGCCGCCTTGAAGGCATCATCCCGGCGCTGGAAAGCTCCCACGCCCTGGCCGAGGCCATCAAGCGCGCACCAAACCTGCCCAAGGACCACCTGATGGTGATCTGCCTGTCCGGTCGCGGCGACAAGGACATGCAAACCGTGATGAACCACATGGCCGCCCAGGAGAAACAGGCATGAGCCGTCTTGAAACCCGCTTCGCCGAACTGAAGGCCGAAGGCCGCGCTGCCCTGGTGACCTTCGTCACTGCCGGCGACCCTGGCTACGATGCTTCGCTGCGTGTGCTCAAAGGCCTGCCGGCCGCTGGCGCCGATGTGATCGAACTGGGCATGCCGTTCACCGACCCGATGGCCGACGGCGTGGCGATTCAGCTGGCCACCCTGCGCGCCCTGGAAGCAGGCCAGACCTTGGCCAAGACGCTGCAGATGGTTCGCGAATTCCGTGTCGAAAACCAGGCCACGCCCATCGTGCTGATGGGCTACTACAACCCGATTCACCGTTTCGGTGTGGATAAGTTCGTGGCTGAGGCCAAGCAAGCCGGTGTCGATGGCTTGATCATCGTCGACCTGCCGCCTGAGCACGATGCCGAGCTGGCTACCCCGGCCCAGGCCGCGGGGATCGACTTCATCCGCCTGACCACCCCGACCACCGACGATGCGCGCCTGCCGCGTGTGCTTGAGCGCAGCACAGGCTTCGTCTACTACGTGTCGGTGGCCGGCGTTACTGGCGCAGGCTCTGCGACCACCGAGCATGTCACCGAGGCGGTCGCCCGCCTGCGCCGGCATACCGACCTGCCGGTGAGCGTCGGTTTCGGTATTCGCACGCCTGAGCAGGCCGCTGCTATCGCGCGGTTGGCCGATGGTGTGGTGGTGGGCTCGGCGCTGGTCGACAAGATCGCCCATGCCAAAGACGCCGACCAGGCGGTCAACGATGTGCTGAGCCTGTGCTCGGCGCTGGCAGAAGGGGTGCGCGCTGCGCGTAAGTGAGCCACTAATCTCCGCGGATGGCACCGGCTTCGCCGGTGTTCGCGGCACAAGGCCGCTCCTACAAAGTTGTGGGAGGTTCCGGAGTTTTGTGCAGTCCTTTCCTGGCCTCATCGCAGGCTGTCGCCAGCTCCCACAGGGTCTGAGTCCGGCCCAATATCGAGGCTGGGCAGGTTCACTGTGGGAGCTGGCGACAGCCTGCGATGAGGCCGGAACAGGGCTACACAGCGGCCCCTATCCGCCGAACATCGATAAATCCAACGGCCTGACCGCCCCCATCCAGATCGCATGGTCGCGGTGATCGGCCAGCTCATCCCCGGTCAGCGGGTGCAGAAACACCACCAACCCCTTGCGATACAGCGCCAGCCACGGCAGCACCACCCCGACCACCTCCGGCCCGAAAGCCAGCTGGCAGCTCCAGTCCGGGTGCGGCCCGACCGGCTTCTGGTGCATGCGCCCCATGCTCACGCCAAACAGCCGCGTCGCCTCTTCACACAGCTCGCGGGCTTGCGCCAGGGTTGTGGCGTCGTAGTACACATGGGCGTGATAGCCCTTGATCCTTTGCACGATAACTCCTGAATGCGGTCCAACCATCACCCACCTGCGAAGGGAGTGATGCGGTGAAAAATGCCGAAACCCCAGCGTTGAAACTGGTCCTGCTCGGTGCCGAGAGCAGCCTGGGCAATGCCCTGACGGTCCAGCTGCTGGCGCGCCAGCACGAGGTGATCGCCATCGTTGACGACCTCAGCCGCCATACCGCGCGCCCCGGCCTGCATTACAAGATAGGCGGGCTGGCTGATGCCGACCAGGCCGAGCAGAGCATGGCCGGTGGCTCGGCGGTGATTGCCTTGCTCTCGGCACTGGCCCCAGGCGACCTGCCAACCCAGCGCAAACTGTGCGAAGCCCTGCTGGCAGGGTTGGCGCGCACGACTATACGCCGGCTGCTGCTGGTGGGCGATTTTCAGGTGCTGGAAGGCGCCAGCGGCCACAGCAGCCTGGAGCGCGAGTGCATGGACCGGATTGTCGACGGGCTGCAACGTAGCGGCCTGCAATGGACAGTGATCAATGCCCCGGACGATGCGCCGGGCCTGAGCATCGAGCAGTTTCGCCACAATGAGGCAGCGCTGGCGCCCGACCAGGCCAAGCGCTTGCGCGACCTGGCGCGGGTCGCGGCGGGCCTGGTCGATACGCTGGAGCTGGGCTTGCACATAGGCGAACACCTGAACTTCGTGGTGTAGCGGGGCAAGCCACAAGGCCGCTCCTACATGGACCGAGTGACTTCCGAATCAGCGATTTCAACGCCTACAGGCCTCGCTCGCTCTCCAGCCAATCCACAAACCTTGCAATCAACGCCCCGCGCCTTTTACGCGGCGGCAGCACCGCGTAATAGCCCCGCGCCGAGCGCAAGCTGCCTTCGAACGGCCTGCACAGCAGGCCTTGCTCCACCAACCCGTCCACCAGATGCCCCCAGCCAATCGCCACGCCTTGCCCGGCAATCGCCGCCTGAATCAGCAGGGTGTAGTTATCAAAACGCAGTTGCCCGGCCGGGGGCGCGCTGTGCAGCCCAAAGCCGCGAAACACTCCAGCCCAGTCGAACCAGCGGCTGGCCTGCTCACCGCGCAAATGCAGCAACGGCAAATGCTGCAAAGCCTCGGCAGGCAAGGCGTTGCCAGGCATCAAGCGCGGGCTGCACACGGGGAAAACCTCCTCATCGAACAGCCAGCGGCTTTCGCCCTGGTGAAAGCGCCCATCCCCGAACAACACCGCCACGTCGATATCCGGGCGCAACATGCCCTGGCTGCGCTCGCCAGTGACCAAGCTCACATCCACCTGTGGATAAGCCTGGTGAAAACGCTGCAGCCGCGGCATCAACCAGAACGCCGCGAAGGCAAAGTCGGTCGCCACCTGCAACACCTCACGTTGCCCACGGCCACTGGCTTGGGCCACCCCGTCATCCATGGCCTGCAACCCCAGGTGCACCTGTTCGAACAGCAACTGGCCCGCTTCGGTGAGGGCGATCCCGCGGTAGATGCGGTCGAACAGCCGCGTGCCCAACTGGGCCTCCAACCGCTTGACCTGCTGGCTCACCGCCGGCTGCGTGGTGCCCAGCTCCAGCGCTGCGGCGGTAAACCCACGCAGGCGGGCAGCGGTTTCGAAAACGCGCAGGGTGTCGAGGGGCAACTCGGCAAGGTGATCAAACATAACTCTGGCTAATCCCAGTCATTGCCCGGCATGGGCTTTACCGCGTTTATCCACAGCTCCATGCTCGATTGCAAGCGATCACCATAACTTCTAACGATGGAAGGCCCCATGCAGCGACCCAATATCCTGTTCATCATGGCCGACCAGATGGCCGCGCCCATGCTGCCCATCTACAGCCCATCGCCGATTCGCATGCCCCACCTTGCCAGGCTCGCCGAGCAAGCCGTGGTGTTCGACGCGGCCTACTGCAACAGCCCGCTGTGCGCGCCATCGCGCTTTACCTTGGTCAGCGGCCAGTTGCCCAGCCGTATCGGCGCCTACGACAATGCTGCCGACTTTCCTGCCGACGTGCCCACCTATGCGCATTACCTGCGCCGCCTCGGCTACCGCACGGCGCTGTCGGGCAAGATGCACTTCTGCGGCCCCGACCAGTTGCACGGCTACGAAGAACGGCTGACCAGCGATATCTACCCCGCCGACTACGGCTGGGCGGTGAACTGGGATGCCCCCGACCAGCGCCCCAGCTGGTACCACAACATGTCCTCGGTGCTGCAAGCAGGCCCCTGTGTGCGCACCAACCAGCTGGACTTCGACGAGGAGGTCGTGTTCAAGGCCCGCCAATACCTTTACGACCACGTGCGTGAAGCCGATGGCCGGCCGTTCTGCCTGACCGTATCGATGACCCACCCCCACGACCCCTACACCATCCCCAAGCGCTACTGGGATCGCTACCAGGGTGTGGATATCCCCATGCCCCGCGCTGAAATGGCGCAACACCAGCTCGATGCGCATTCACAGCGCCTGCTCAAGGTCTACGACCTATGGGACAAGCCGCTGCCTGTGGACAAAATCCGCGATGCCCGGCGCGCCTACTTCGGCGCCTGCAGTTACATTGACGACAACATCGGGCAACTGCTGCAAACCCTCGAAGAATGCGGCCTGAGCGACGACACCGTGGTGGTGTTTTCCGGCGACCACGGCGACATGCTCGGCGAACGCGGGCTCTGGTACAAAATGCACTGGTTCGAAATGTCGGCCCGGGTGCCGCTGCTGGTGCATGCGCCCAAACGCTTTCAACCGGCGCGGGTTGCCGCCTGCGTGTCCACCTGCGATTTGCTGCCAACCCTGGTGGAACTGGCCGGTGGCGCTGTGGATAACCAACTGCACCTGGATGGCCGCTCACTGCTGGGCCATCTGCAAGGGCAGGGCGGGCATGACGAGGTGATCGGCGAATACATGGCCGAAGGCACCGTCGGCCCACTGATGATGATCCGGCGCGGCAACTACAAGTTCGTGTACAGCGAGGACGACCCGTGTCTACTCTTCGACCTGAGCATTGACCCGCACGAGCGGGAGAACCTCACCGGCGGCCCCGACCATCAGGCGCTGCTGCAGGCATTTGTCGATGAAGCGAAGCAGCGCTGGGACATTCCGGCCCTGCGCCAGCAGGTATTGGCCAGCCAACGGCGCCGGCGCCTGGTGGCCGAAGCGCTGGCCATCGGCAAGCTGAAAAGCTGGGACCACCAACCCTGGGTGGATGCCAGCCAACAGTACATGCGTAACCACATCGATCTCGATGACCTCGAGCGCAAGGCACGTTATCCACAGCCCGCACCCCTGGATTGAGTAGAGAGGCCGCCATGCAGAAGTTCTTCCCCACCGTGCTCGCCCTGGCCCTGAGCCTGGGCACGGCCCACGCCGCCGACAGCGACGCACAATGCAGCACCGTGAAGCTGGCCGACCCCGGCTGGAGCGACATCGCCACCACCAATGCCATCGCCCGCCTGCTGCTCGAAAGCCTGGGTTACCAGGTGAAAATCGACAGCCTGGCGGTGCCGATCATTTATGGCGGCCTGAAAGACGGCAAGGTCGACGCGTTTCTCGGCAACTGGATGCCAGCGCAGCAAGGTTTCCATGACAAGTTCGTCGCCAATGGCGATGTCCACCGGCTGGCGCGCAACCTTGAAGGCACCGAGTTCACCCTGGCAGTACCGGACTATGTGTGGAACGCCGGGGTGAAAGACTTCGCCGACCTGCAAAACCATGCCGATCAGTTCGACAAGAAGCTGTACGGCATCGGCTCTGGCGCGCCGGCCAACCTGTCACTCAAGGAAATCATCGCCAACAACGACTTCAACCTAGGGCAATGGAAGCTGATCGAGTCCAGCGAGCAGGCGATGCTCACCCAGGTGGACCGGGCGGTGAAGAAGCAGCAGTTCGTCACGTTCCTGGGCTGGACACCGCACCCGATGAACGTGAAGCTGAAGATGCATTACCTGACCGGCGGCGAAAAATGGTTTGGCAGCAAGGGCGAAGTGTTTACCCTGACCCGCAAAGGTTATCCACAAGCCTGCCCGAATGCGGCGAAACTGCTGAGCAACCTGGCGTTCACACTGGACATGGAAAACACCATCATGGCCGAGAATGTGGATAAGAAGCTGAGCTTCGATGACGCCGCCAAGGCTTGGGTGAAGGCCCATCCGCAGGTGCTGGAGGGGTGGTTGGCCGGGGTCACGAGTAAAACCGACGGTGATGCCCTGGCGGCCGTCAAAGCCAAGCTCTAACGCCGCCATCGCAGCTGGGCACAGCCCCTGTAGGAGCGCGTGGTTCGGCCAGTAGCAGCCCGTGGTCACTGGTTTCGATCAGCCCCGGTACCTTGCTTCGCAGTTGCGTGAG
>NZ_JABWRG010000190.1:0-378 GCF_014268825.1 Pseudomonas sp. SWRI51
TTTGTGGTGAGCGGGCTTGCCCCGCGTTGGGCTGCGGAGCAGCCCTGAGGGTAATCAGCGGCTACGAGATCGAGTCGATTGCCGCCCGTGTGAGAACAGTCTGGTTGCGGGGCTGCTTCGCAGCCCAACGCGGGGCAAGCCCGCTCGCCACAAGGTAATGTGTCTGGGGCTGAGAAGCTGTGTAGATGCTTATTAGTGCGATGACGCCCGCAGGCCGAATTGAAGTGGCGTCGTCGCAGTGGTTCGGCACGCCGAGCAATGAGCATGTATCTGTGCAGCTTGGGCTAAACGCTGGAAGGCGGGTTTACGCGGGAAGACTGGTTTTTGTGGTGAGCGGGCTTGCCCCGCGTTGGGCTGCGGAGCAGCCCTGAGGGTAAT
>NZ_JABWRG010000191.1:0-338 GCF_014268825.1 Pseudomonas sp. SWRI51
GAAGCGGCCATCGACGTGACCCACTGGACCTGCCGCGAAGAAGGCCGCGACAGCGTGCCGATTGGCGAGCCAATCGCCAACCTGGCGTGCTACATCCTCGATGCCGAACTGCAACCGGTGCCGGTAGGAGTGCTCGGTGAACTGTACCTGGCCGGAGCGGGTCTGGCTCGTGGCTATCACCGCCGCCCCGGCCTGACCGCTGAACGCTTTGCAGTCAGCCCTTACGGCAACGGCGAGCGCATCTACCGCACCGGCGACCTGGCGCGCTACCGCGCCGACGGCGTGATCGAGTACGCCGGTCGTATCGACCATCAGGTCAAGCTGCGCGGCCTGCGTAT
>NZ_JABWRG010000192.1:0-337 GCF_014268825.1 Pseudomonas sp. SWRI51
CCGGGCAGGCCTTGTGGCGCGTCGGCCAGTTGCTGCTGCCAGTAGCCCAGTTCGCCATCCAGGCCGCCAGCGTACTGTTGCAGCCGCTCGCCCCAGGCCTTGAAGGCCGTGGTCTTGGCCGGCAGCTTCGGCGCCTGGCCGGTCAGGGCCTGGCGGTAGGCAGTGTGCAGGTCTTCGAGCAGCACCCGCCACGACACACCGTCGACCACCAGGTGATGGATAACCAACAGCAGCCGCTGCGTGCCATCGGCCAGGGCGATCAGCACCGCGCGCAGCAGCGGGCCTTCGGCCAGGTCGAGGCTACGCTGGGCCTCTTCGCAGGTGGCCTCGATTTCCT
>NZ_JABWRG010000193.1:0-335 GCF_014268825.1 Pseudomonas sp. SWRI51
AAGCCGGTGTTCTCGACATTGCCAGCAATGGCCTGCAAGTTGCTCTCGGCCCGCAAGGTGCCCTGGTTCTTCAGGTCACCCCCGGTGATCAGCGCAACGTCCTGCCCCTGGATCAATGCCCCATTAGGAGCCAAACGATCATTGGCATGGGCCAGGTACAGCACCGGCAGCAGCACCTGCTGGCCATTCACCTCGCGCGGTTCCATCCACACGATGTCATGGGTCAGCGCGGCGACCTGTTCAGCGGTCAGCCCGACTCCCGGCGAGAGGTTCAGCTCATCCTTGCTGGCGATGGAGTTGTCCATCAAGTAGCGGAACATCTCTTCGTCGCTGGT
>NZ_JABWRG010000194.1:0-332 GCF_014268825.1 Pseudomonas sp. SWRI51
GTGTAGGTGATCTTGCCACCTTCCGCGACTTCGCCAGTGGCGGTCAGCTTCAGCTCAGTGGTGTCTTCAGTGCCTGGACCCTGAGTTACGGAAGTAACTGGCTTGCCTTCACCGACGACTTTCTCGTAGTTACCACCCGTAATTGCGTCGATGCTGTTGCTAACGTCCGGCTTGGTGTTGTGGACGCTGTTCGGCACGGTGAAGTCCACCGAGCTCGACGACTGACCAACCGGAATGGTGATGGTCTGGCCGTTGGCCAGTTTCACAACCAGGTCGCTACCGGTAACTTCGTGGTTCACGGAGGCGGTGTAGGTGATAGTGCCGCCTTCGGC
>NZ_JABWRG010000195.1:0-315 GCF_014268825.1 Pseudomonas sp. SWRI51
AGCGGGTCGTAGGGGCGGTAGCCGTTGGGGATGTACCAGCCGGTCAGCGGCTCGCGGCGCAGGCCGGTGTAGCCGAATGGCATTTTTTCATCGCCTTTCTGCTCGGCACCGTGAGTGGTGTAACGGAGTTGGCGGATGGTGTCATCGGCTTCGATACGCACGCTACCCTGGCCGTCGCAGCCGAGCAGGGTGGTCTTGGCGATGCCTTCGGCGACGCGGTTCAAGGCAAACAGATGCGCACCATCGCCGATCAGGTGCAGGCGGTCATCGCCACACTGTTCATGGGTTTGCTGACCGCCGCTGTAGAAACTGCGG
>NZ_JABWRG010000196.1:0-273 GCF_014268825.1 Pseudomonas sp. SWRI51
GGGCGTACCCAGTCCACCGTCAGCGCTGCAATCAGCAACTTGGAAACCGACCTGGGCGTGGAGTTGTTCGACCGCAGCAGCCGCATACCGGCATTGACCGCCGTCGGGCATAAACTGCTGCTACGGGCCGAGGGCATCCTTGAGCGTTGCTATGCCCTGGAGGGCAGCGCCGACAACCTGGCGCAGCAGGCCGAACCTGCGCTCACGCTCGCCATCGAGGTGCCGTATGGGTCACTGATCCCGGTGTTCAAAACGTTCGACCAGGCGTTCCCG
>NZ_JABWRG010000197.1:0-272 GCF_014268825.1 Pseudomonas sp. SWRI51
GTGTCTTCAGTGCCTGGGCCCTGAGTTACGGAAGTGACTGGCTTGCCTTCGCCAACCACTTTCTCGTAGTTACCACCGGTGATCTCAGTGATCGCGTTGCTAACGTCCGGTTTCGTGGTGTGGACGCTATTCGGCACGGTGTAATCAACCGAGCTCGACGACTGACCAACCGGGATAGTGATGGTCTGGCCGTTAGCCAGTTTCACAACCAGGTCGCTACCGGTAACTTCGTGGTTCACGGAGGCGGTGTAGGTGATAGTGCCGCCTTCGGC
>NZ_JABWRG010000198.1:0-269 GCF_014268825.1 Pseudomonas sp. SWRI51
GTACAGCCTGCGTGAGCCCAATCGCGTCACCACCGGCGCATTATGGGGCTTGGCAGGGTTCGCCGTGTTCTGCCTGGCACCCACCTTGGGCCTGCCGCCAGAGCTGCCAGGCACCGCGGCCGCAGACCTCGGCCAGCGCCAAAACTGGTGGATTGGCACCGCCGCCGCCACCGCGTTGGGGCTTGCATTGCTGGTGTTCGCTCGTCATTGGCTGCTCAAGGCCCTCGGGGCCGTACTACTGGTAGTGCCGCATCTGATCGGTGCTCCGC
>NZ_JABWRG010000199.1:0-265 GCF_014268825.1 Pseudomonas sp. SWRI51
GCGAACTGCTGGGGATATGGAACAGCATGCGGTCGGCATCGACCTGCACTTCATGCAGGTTGCGTTCGACCAGATTCAGTAGTGCGCCCATGGTGATCTCCCGATAATCTATCCGTTGGAAAAACCGTGCCTGCTGCCCTTATGGCAGCGGCGGGTTGTTCCAGCGCTGGACGGTGACGATCATGTGGCCTTCACCCGTCTGCCCGCCGTCAGCCAGCGTGGCAATGACTTTCAGGTTGCCGGCGTTGTTGGTCATCATCTTGCG